>CALKRZ010000037.1 GCA_937989765.1 uncultured Clostridia bacterium
AGCAGAACTAGCAAAACAACTACCCGATGAAGACAAAACATTTGTCATAGCAGCGATTATTGTAGTCAGTGATAAGATCATGAGTGAAGAATTCAAACAAAGATTATTGGAGGTGTTAAAAATGACGCAGATAGAACAAATGATTCGTGAACAAGGAAGAGTAGAAGGAATGGAAAAAGGAAGAGTAGAAGGAATAAGTGGCACCCTATATATCCAACTATCCAAAAAACTTGGACCATTGCCGAATGATATAGTATTAGCACTCCAAGTAGCCCAAAAGCAGCAGCTAGAACATATCCGAGATGACATATTTGAGATAGAAAGCATAGACACAGTGCGCAAGTACCTTAACTAAAAATAAAAAGACGTAAGGACAGGGGTAAAATCCCTGTCCTTTTGCTATCTAGTAGATGTAACACAAAACGAAACAAAGGAGGTGAAGCCCATGCCAGCCACAGCAACAGTACTCAAAACCAAGCTACAACTTCGGTACGAAAAAGGTTCTAAGACCTTTGCAAACTGTACCGAGGACGCAGGTGTCCAAGATCTACTAGACACTGCCGATGCCATCGGAACACTGCAAAACAAGCCAGTGGAGAAAGTGATCAAAATCGTAGAATCCGAGATCGTCAACGCCTAGACCTGCCACCAACCCAATACTGTAACAAGAGGAGGTGAATACAATGGAAACAAAAACACTACAGATGGTATTTAGAACCAGTCAAGGAGGCACTATGAGCATCAGTGTCCCAGACATACGGGAAGACATCACAGCGCTTCAGGTCAATGATACGATGAATACCCTGATCACAAAAGGCGCTTTTGCCAATGAAAAAGGGATCATCGTAGACAAAGACGCAGCCAAGATCATCACACAGACCACAACAGAAATCACAATGATGTAATCAAAAGGCAGGTAGGCACACTACCTGCCTTTTGATTCATCCTACGAAAGGAGTGAAGACCGTGGAGGAACTCTTTGCCCAAGTGGCAAATCTAGGCTTTCCTATCATCGTATCCATCTATCTGTTGGTACGAGTAGAAGGAAAACTAGACGAACTCACCAAAAGCATCCATGCCCTCAGTACCGCCATCGTCACGAGAGAAAACTGATCTTCTAAAGATCAACGGGGTAGTGGCAATCAACAAGTCAACCACGAACGAATATCATACAACATATAATAAACCCTGCAGCCTCTGCAGGGTTTATTATATGTAAAGGCTGATATTTACTAGGGTTCTAGTAGTGGAGATCTATATTACAACTATGACACAAATGTTAAGACTATATTACAAACCCTCCAAACCTATTGAGTAAATGAAAAATCTGTTATATAATGACTACACCGAAAGAAATATATGGCAAATATCCTGTTTTACAGTAATGTGACAAATATTACAGTCGTATTACAAATAAAAACAAGATGTTGACCAGAATTTTCTAGGGTGCTATAATACACAATGTAACCACGAAGTAGGAATATTTACCAAAGTGAACTTTCATACATAAGAAACACAGACACCAAAGACAAACCTTGGTAAAAAAACTATTCTTGGAAAAAACAACAAATAAAAGGAGGAATTTTAGTATGAAGAATTTCAAAAAAGTTCTTGCACTGGTACTGTCTTTTGTTTTAGCTCTTTCTTCAATGAGCTTTGCATTTGCAGCAGACGTGCAAAACACAACAAATGCTGACACATTGAAAGCACTTGGATTATTCCAAGGAACAGACAAAGGATACGAACTTGATGCAACTTTCACAAGAGCACAAGGTGCAACAATGATCTTAAGATTAATGGGTAAAGAAGCAGAAGCAAAAACTGCTAACTTAGAACCAGCATTTGAAGATGTAAAAGGAACATGGTCCGCAGCTTTCGTTGCATTTGCAGCTAAAGAAGGCTTAGTAAATGGAACAAGCGAAACAACATATGCACCTAATGCAGACATGACTGCAAAACAATGGTTAACACTTGTATTAAGAGCATTAGGCGAAGATGGAACAGCAGCTTGGGAAAACACAGCTAAATTAGCAGTAGAAAACAAACTTGTTGCTGACGAAGCAGCAGTAGCAAAAACTCCTTTCTTAAGAGATGACATGGTAGCTGCAGGCTACAATGCACTTTCTGCAACAGTAAAAGGAAAAAACAAAACTTTACTTGCATACTTAGTAGAAGATCTGAAAGCTGTAACTGTAGAAGCAGCAGAAGCTACTAAACTGTATACTGCAGTTCCTGCAGTAGTAGACTTAAAAGTAGGTAAAATCACAGCTACAAACTTAAAAACATTTGCAGTAGAATTCACAACTGCAATCGATAAAGACACAGCAAGCAAAGTAGAAGTAGATGATAAAGATGTTACTACAGAACTTGCAGCAGATGGCAAAACTGTTTTAGTATCTTTCAATGCAGGAAAAGAACCAAAACAAAGTGATGAAATCGAAGTAAAAGTAAACGGAGTAAAATCTGTTGACGGAAAACAAGAAATCAAAGATTTCAAACAAAAAGTAGTTGTAAATGACAAAGAAGTTCCAGAATTAAAAGAAGCTTTTGCATTAAATGCAAAACAAATCAAATTGACTTTCTCTGAGCCAGTTGATTTAAACACATTCCCAGCATTCAGAACATTTGATGATATCAAACTGAATGATAACACATTCAATGCAAGATATACATTAAATGCATTTGATAACACAGTAGTACTTACATTACCAGGCGCATTAGAAGCAAAAACACATACGATCGAAGTATCTAATGTAGCTGACTTTGCAGGATTCAAAATTGCTAAAAAATCTTTTGAAGTAGTAGTAGCAGAAGATAAAACAGCACCAGAAATGAAAGAAGCAGAAGTAAAAAGCATCAAAATAATCGAAGTAACTTTCGATGAAACATTAGATGAAGGCGCTTATGGTGACTTCAAAGTAAATGGTACAGATGCAGACGGAGTGGATGTTGTTAATAATAGCCACGGAACTAAATTTACAGTAACTCTTAAAAATGATTTAGATTTAGGTGCAGCAGTTCAAGTTAAAATTGAATACAAAGGTCAAAAAGACGTTGTAGGCAATGAAGTTAAAGATTGGAAAACTTTGTCTATCAAAGCACAAGATGACACAACAATTCCAACTGCGACTGTAGAAGTAAAAGATGAAAATGAAATTCTTGTTAAATTTGCTAAAGTAATGTTAAAAGAAGGTAAAGTAACTCTTCTTGACAAAGACGGTAAAGAAGTTGCAGGCGTAGTTGAGCTTGACTTATCTTCTACTGGAACATGGGAAAATGATAATAAAGAATTAAAATTAAGTGCTACCACATTAGAATTAACATCTAAAGATCCAGAAAAATATACATTAGTATTAAAAGATATGAAGGATGCTTCTATCAGAAAAAATGCAATGCCAGAAACAAAATTACAATTTACTTGCAAAGATACAAAAGCTCCAACTGTAACAACAACTTATTATGTAAAACCACATGGTAGTGATGTGAAAAAAGATACAGTAACATTCTACTTCAGTGAAGCGATGGATGAAACAACTATCAAATCTTTGGCAAATTATCATGTAGCTGGTAGTCAAACATTTGCTTCTCGTCCTGCATATGATGGAGCTAAAGTTGAATTAGACTCTGTTGCAGGCGACAAGAAGAGTGTTACATTCAAATTCCCAAATGCTGCTGCTGCTCTTAGTGGAACAGTAACAGTGTATGCACTCAAAGATGCTGCAGGTAACATGATTGCTGGTGGATTTGCGACAGTAACTAAAAAAGCTGCAGCTGACACAGTATTAGAAATTACTGATGTAAAAGCTACTGGCAAAAAAGTAATTGAAGTTACATTTAATAATGACTTGAAATCTATCTATCCAGGCACATTCAAAGTACAAGTAAAAGATGGTGTTAATTGGAAGGATTTTGCACAAGTAGTTACTGCTTCTATCGAAGATGGAGTAAAAGCAAAACTTACATTAAATAAAGAATTAGATACTTTCAAATCAGCTACAGAAGCTGATTACAGAGTAGTAGTTGTGCAACCAGGATGGGCTAAAAATATTTATGATATCGCAATGGTTGATGCCCTTAAAGGAACTGATCAACTAGTTAAAGATGGTATCAAACCAACAGCAAGTGTAGAATCAGCTGTTTACAACATGACTACATCAGCAGTTGCAATCAAGATCGAATTCAGCGAAAACTTGAAAGTCCCTGCATCTGCGCCATTAAATGTTTCTCGCTTGGATGTGTATGCAAATAATAAAATCTTAGCTGGATACACCTATTCTTACGATAATAAAGATGGTGATGATAAAGCAAAAATCGTAATTACATTTACAGCAACTGAAGATTTAAGAGGAAAGAGCATCAAAGTTGTTTATAGTGGAGAAGGTACAACTGAGAAAATTACCGATAGCAATGACAATGAACTTGAAAACTTTGACGCAACAAAAGGACTTAAATCAGAAAGATAATTTAGTATAGATTCTATGTACTAAGTTAGAAGTATTTCGAAAACACCCCTTGCAGTAGGAAACTACTGTAAGGGGTGTTTTTTTCTACAACAGTGTGGCATATAAAGTTTATATATTTTATGGTATAATGGGGAGAGATAAAAGATATCATACTATTCTGTTGCCAATTCGTATATACAGGTAGTGAGAAAGGAGACGTAATAGAGCTAAGACATAATAAAACACATATTATGAAATTTAAAATAGGGTAAGTAGAAACTTGTCACAAGGAGGTTGAGGCGTTTTGAAAAACACAAAAAAATATCTAAAAACGGCAGTAGCCTTATGGATTATGACTGCCACTTTATCTGTCCAAGCAGCTGAAAGAACAAGTACATTAGAAGATATGCAGGACAAAGCGATACAGTATTATCAAGTGAATGAAAAAGAAGCAACCTATGAACGAGGATGGAAGAAACAACTGGAGGATGTGAAACATCTAGAACGCAACCTAGAGGATGCCATCAAATATGATGATAAACTCATCAAATTTAGAAAGTATCTACTACATGATCAATACGCAGAGATGCGTAACGATTTAGATATGAGAGAAGCGATTGATTTCCTCATGATGAAACAGTATATCAAGATGGAGGAGTACATATTGTTAAAGGGAACACAGCAAGAGCATAGGGCCTATAAGTATTATAATGACGATAACATCCTTCGAGAATACTATGAGTTCCAACTCCTATTTCTCCCTAGAAGCTATATCCCAGATGAGGATCGAATCAACTATATAGAGCGGAGAGATCATTCTGGGGAAACCATACAGACGGTGATCCATCAGCAGAAGACGCAGCTCTTGGCGGAGAAAGAGCAGATCAAGATGGATGTGTATAAAGCATACATAGATCTAATCATGGCACAAAAAATTGCTGTCAATGGGAAAAGCAACTTGGAAGAAAGTAAAGCCTTGGTCAGTCGATATCAACTTCTACTAGATAAAGGGAAGATCAGTACTAATACCTATAAAGAAGCCCAAATAGAGCAGCAGATCAAGCAAAACGAATATACTAAAGCTTTAGCAGAAGTAGCAAAGGCAGAGGCTGTATTAAAGGAACAAGTAGGCATCCAAGATGCTACCCCTATTCATGTGGCAGATCTAAAACTAGATGATCCTAAAGCCTTACATATGAATAAACTCTATGAGCGATTTGAGAAAGAAAACATCACCCTATTTATGATTCAAGAAACAAAAGTAAAGCCTGCACAAAGAAGATTTGAAATCGCTCAAAAAGAAATCAATCCTCAAAAGAAACTGTACGCTGAATTAGAACAAGAAAAGCGCCTAGCCGAGTTAGAAATGGATCAATATAAGCAAAAGATGAGATCAGCCATCATGCAACAAGTAAGAGGTATACGAGATATCCAAAGAAATATCAAAAACTTAGAAAGAACCATTAAAACACAGGAAATCAATATAGCGCTTCTAAAGGTTCAGCTCCAAGCGGGATATATCACCGAGTTAGAAGTCGTGAAGCTAGAAAACATATACCGCACCCTGCAGACCAATGTCCAAAATCTACAGTATATAGAACAAATGCAGTGGATGCAGTTAGACTATACGATCCAATACAGATAAGAAAGGATGAGACCGATGAAGAAAATAATGGCAGCCGCTGTGGCTGGATGTGTACTATTAAATAGTATGACTGTATGGGGAGGCGAATCTCCAAAAAAACCGATGGAAGTTTCTTTTTTGACAGCGATAGGGAAAGCGCGAGAATATGACCAAACTGATAAAGTGAAAGAGATCCAAATCTATCTAGCGCAAAAAGCGGCGGATGAAGAAAAGGAAAAAGTAAAAAATCCAGAAAATGATACTAAGTATTATAATCAGCTTTCCCAACTGATGCCTGGGATGCAGTTGATCTGGAAGCAGATCGTACCCGATGAAAAACAGTATGAAGTAGAAAAGCTAAAAGTAGAAAAAGAAGAATATGATCAACAAATCAGGATCGAGGCAGAATATCTATTTAATAAAGCCATGCTCCTAGATGCAAAGCTAAAACTCCAAAAAGAAGCCCTAGAGATTGCTTTAAAGGACTTTGCAACAGTCCAGCTCAGAGCAAAAACAGGAACGATGTCAGTAGTGGATGTAAAAAAAGCAGAACTAGAAAAAATCAAAGCAGAAATGGATGTAGTACAGGTAGAAGATGAACGAAATGATGCTTATCAAGATTTGAAGGACTATATGGGCATAGGAGAGGCTGATATTACGCTCCTAGGGAGAGAAATAAAAGAAGCAAACCTGCCAACTTATACCAAAGACCAAGTGATGGTTAAAGTAGAAAATAACAATATTACCTATCTCCATACCGTCAAACAAAAAGAATTTAAACAGCGACGGTTTGATATCTATGTAAAGAATAATTATTTTGGGGACGGACGACTGGATGCAGAGCGAGATCTTCTATTACAGGAGATCGAGAATAAAAAAATCAGCAAACAAGAAAAAATCGGAGCGTATACAGAATATATAAAACTGCACACTACAAAAATAGATCTAGATACAGTTAGAAAATCCTTAGAACTACAAAATATGAAAGTATCCATAAAAGAGACACAATTAAAAACCAATACGATCACAGAGTTAGAACTCATCAAAGAAAAACTAGCCTATAAAAAAATGTCCCTAGAATTAAAACAGCAAATCAATGAGTATAATCGTCAAATCGCAATTTTTTTAACTAAGATATAGAATCTCAGAAAAAGTATCTAGTGGTAAGGCAAATATATAAATCTGGAAATAACTGCAACAAAGGAGCGCGTCCCAGATTTCAACTACACTTACCCTTTGTACAAGCGCGATTTTGCAGTTATTGGAAGATTTATATATTTGCCTTACCACATGCTTTTTCTGAGATCCAAAATATAAAA
>CALKRZ010000038.1 GCA_937989765.1 uncultured Clostridia bacterium
TCGTTGAGCAGAAAGGCTGAAGGCAGCGGTATAGGATTATCTCTTGTGAAAGTTTTAGTAGAAGCCCATGGAGGTAACATTGCGGTGAAGAGTGAGGTAGGAAAAGGCAGTCAGTTCATCATCGAACTTCCTGTATGGATAAGCGATGATGAAGAAATAGAAAATGAGGAATGTGATTTAGCTAGAAGTACTAAAATAGAGAGGATAAATGTAGAGTTTTCAGATATTTATTCATAATGTGAACTTGCTATAACTAAGGAGCATCAGACTTATGAAAACTATGCTTAATAAATATGGTATGAAATTTAAAGAATGAAATAGAATAAATAGTACAAAGTGATATCATAAAATGTGGAAAAATATCACTAAATGTAGAGTGGGGTATATACCGACAAGAATACGTTACCCCCTACCCCTTGAATGCTAGGGTTTGAGGCTTTTTTACAATAGAAAAATGATAACTATCTGCCAAATAATAAGAGGATGACATGGGTCATCCTTTTCTTATTTGACTTGTAAAATGTTCCATAGTAAGCGTCAAATAATAGATGGGTAGCACAATTTTAGGGGATGACATTGTCATCCCCTAATTAGTTTTGCAAATTTGCTGAATTAATGAATCCCATGGTAACATCAGATCCAGTGTTTTTGGATTTGTTCTAAAATTTGATCCAGGTAGCCTTGATAATATATATTCTAAGTACTTATATGGATTTAGTCCATTGGCTTTTGCTGTTTCTACCAGTGTATATACACTTGCACTGGCCTTAGCCCCTTCTGGGCTGCCACAGAACTCCCAGTTCTTTCTTCCTACTGTAAATGGTTTTATACTACTTTCTGCTATGTTATTGGATATTACGCAGTTACCATCTTCAAGGTACTTTTCTAGTTTTTCTTTGTGATTAATTGCATATTGAAGTGCTGTTCCAATTTTGGATTTTGGTAATACGTTTTCTTTTTCTTTTTTTACCCATGTCCAAAAGGCCTCTAATACGGGTTTCTCATGTTTTAGACGCTGTGCTTTCCTCTGTTCTGCTGGTAGGTCTTTAAGTTTTCTTTCCCAATCAAATAACTGATTGCAGTATGCAATTCCTGTTGCTGGAAGGGTTGCTTCCGGGCTCTTCATATCTTTTGGACTTGCATCCACGAAGTATCTCCGGACATGAGCCCAGCATAAGCAGTGTTTGATATCTTTGACCTTGCCATATCCTGAATATGCATCGGTGTGCAGATATCCATCAAATCCTTTAAGGAATTCTTTTGCATGATCTCCAGACCTTCCGGTCTCATACTGGAATATCCTTACTGGATTTTTTGCTTCCTTGGATGTTGTATATACCCACATGTAAGACTTTGAGGTATTCTTCTTCCCAGGTTCGTTTAGAACTTGTACTGGAGTTTCGTCCGCATGTAGGTATTTTTCTTTAAGTAGCTCTTCATGTAGTCTTTCTACCACTGGCGTCAGCCATTCTTCTGATGTTTTCAATATCCAGTTTGATAAAGTTGCTCTACTTATTGGAAAGCCTATTTGCCTCCAGTCTTTTTCTTGACGGTATAGAGGAACTGCCTGTACATATTTCTGATACATTGTCCAAGCTACGCTTGATGCTGTCGCATATGAATGTTGCAGTACGGGCTCTGGTGTGTATGGATTTATGATTGATGGACGACCTTCTTTCTTACAGTTTCTACATTCATAGGTCTCTTGATATATGTTTACTATGCTGATTTCGGCAGGGATATACTTGATTTCTGAGCGCAGGAATTTCTTACCCGCATCTGATAGATCTTCTTGGCAGGTAGGACAGTTTTTTTGTGATTCATTTAATTTATACACATGATCCTGCTGTGGAAGATTTTTAAATACTTCTTTTCTTTTGTACCCTGCACGGGTTCTCTTTACAGGCTCTTCGAATGGTACTGGTTCAAGTACTGTCGAGTCTGCACTAACCTCTGCTTCGTTGAATAGTCCCAGTGCTATTTCTCCTATTAGAAGCTGCCCATCGATTACAGCTGTTTTCTCAGACTTCTTACCATAAAGCTTCTTTAAAAGGTATTCTAAATTCTCATTGGTACGCTGAAGCTCTTTTCTCAATGATTGTATAGTTCCGTTTTGGGATTCAATTGTCTTTTGAAGAGTTTGTATCAGTGAGCTTTCAGTCATTGGAATCTAGCCTTTCTATGGTTAATTTACCTAACTAAATTATACCATTTTTCAATTTAAAAAGCCACAAAAAAAGACTCAAAACACGCTAATTTTCAACGGTTTCAAGCCTTTAAATTAATCTTTTTTTATCAAGTTTTGGAATAGTTTTTTTCTGGTGAATAGATAGTCCTTCCATTAGCCAGCGGTATTGCTGTTGTGTTAATTCCATTACTTCCTGTGCATCTTTGGGCCAGTTGAATGTACCTCCTTCAAGACGCTTGTATAGGAGCAAAAATCCATCCCCTTCCCACAACAATCCCTTTAATCGATCACGTCTTCTTCCACAAAACAGAAACAAGCTTTTATCAAAGGGATCTAACTTAAAATTCTGTACAACAATTGCAGATAAGCCATCTATTGATTTTCTCATATCTGTATGACCACATGCCACATAAACATGGATAAATCTATTAAATTCTACTAACATAGGCTATTTAGTATTCGGAGAGTTTGCTCCAAGGTTTGAATATTGGCACCATTCTTTATCTCAACAGAAAAACCCTGTCTCTTTACTATTGCGCAAGCATCATTATTACTTTCCACAATCATATCCTCTTCTGCTAGCTTAACTGCTGCAAATGTGGGCTGCGCTGATTGAGTCTCATTATTCATCAAAGCAAGGGATTCATTTCGTATTACTCTTAACCAATAGTAATATTGACTTGGTTTGATAGTATTTTCCTTGCACCAATCCCTAATTGTTTGGCCACTCCTTCTACAATCAGAGATAATCTGACGCCATTCGTTAACTCTTACTTGATGGTTTACATTTCTCATGTCCATAGCATGTCCTCCTGAGACTTTTAAAGTCTTTGTAACACTAACAAAGACTTTAAAAGTATTAGATTTTATTCTATTGTCTCATTTGGATATCTATTTGAAAATACATCTATTATTTGACGCTTACGTTCCATAAACTGGAATTGCTTTCAGATATAGACTATAATGAAAATGGGTTAAGACATACGTGTAGAATATAACGAATAAGAGGAGGCAGATAAAATGCTTAATACCTTGAGTTATATTGGAGAAAAATTTAATAATTCAAATATAGTATGGGGAGTCGGTGCTTCTATACTACTAAATCAATTTGGGCTTATAGAAAAACCCAATGATATAGACATTTTTGTAGATATCAAGGATATTGAGAGAGCAGATGAAATCCTTAAAAGTATCGGTGAAAAGAAAAAGTGGGAAAAGACTGCTACATATTCAACAAAATACTTTTATGAGTATTTAGTAGACGGAGTTGAAGTTGATGTAATGGCAGGACTTGCAGTTAACCATAATAGTGGAGTATTTGAATACACTTTTGACAATAACGCTATTTCAGAATTTAGATTAGTTAATGGAGTCAATATTCCTTTCACTGCTTTAGAAGATTGG
>CALKRZ010000039.1 GCA_937989765.1 uncultured Clostridia bacterium
CATTGCAGCAAGGAGAAATTGAAATACAAAAGCATCTTAAGAATAAAGGTAGGGTTACAGGTGCAGATGCATTTTATTTTTACGAAACATATGGTTTTCCTTTGGAATTAACGGAGGAATTCCTAACTGAAAGTGGATATAGCATGGAGAACAAGGCATCTTATGTAGAGGCAGCAAAACAACATGCAGAAAAGAGTAGAACAGCTTCTGTGGGTAAATTTAAAGGGGGATTAGCTGACCAATCGACGGAAACAACAGCACTACATTCTGTAGCTCATTTACTACTTGCTGGATTAAGGGAAGTTTTGGGTGATCATGTTCATCAAAAAGGAAGTAATATTACTTCAGAACGATTAAGGTTTGACTTTAACCATGATGAAAAACTTACACCAGCGCAGATAGCGCAAGTGGAAAAATATGTGAATGATGCAATTTTATCAAAAGCAGTTACCTATACTTCAGAGCTACCTAAAAATGAAGCGAAAGAGAGTGGTGTCGAAGGTAACTTTTGGGACAAATACCCTGATATAGTTAAAGTGTATACAATTAAAGACAACGAAGGGAAAGTTTGGAGCAGAGAGGTATGTGGTGGACCTCATGTAGAAGATACTACAAAATTAGGAAAGTTCAGTATTATAAAAGAACAATCTTCTTCTGCTGGAGTTAGAAGGATTAAAGGAGTTATTAGTAAATAATATCTAAACGGCATAATGAATATGAAAATAATGAGTTTTTATTTTTAGGTGCAATAGGGAAAATAGGTTATGCATGGAAGGAAGCTTAGTATTATCACAAAGTAAAAATATTAGGTTAGCATAATTTTATTCAAAAATCGCTCAATTCACAGTCAATGTGGGATGAGTGATTTTTTTGTATCCTTTTACTTGTAAAACAAATTGCCCAAGGGGCAGAAAGGAAGGTACAGGATATGTACGAAACAAGTAATGTAGGAAAATATCAGCCAGTTGTTATCGGTATCGATCATGGTTTTAGCGCCTGATGATATTTGTGATTTTATGAATATGCTGGTGTAGATATAGATTCTATCGAAGATATGCTAAGTCGGACATAGTGGCGACAATATTCGAACGAAGTGAGAAAAATGTCGTCAACTTGTCGGACGTAATAGCTGGGGCTTGGGGATGTAAAATCCCCAACAAGTTTTGCCCGTCGTGTGTACACAGGGCGAAACTTGCTCTACTATTTGCGACGTATCCGGAGCATATTGGGAAGCGAAGCTGACCTTTTTGTGAACGACCTTAGGGGAGAGAGCGTAGACCGGAGGGAGGAGCTTGCGACGGCGAAAAGCCATGTGCCGTATCCGGCACTTATAGTGAAGAGAATATTTCTAATGATTTTGTTTGAAGAAATTATTAATGGAGGAAGGTGGGAAATTTGAAGAACGACAGAACAGAAGATATGCATTTTAGGGCAACTCCAGAAGATAAGGAACTGATAAGAAAAAAGGCTGAAAAAGCGGGACTTTCTATGTCTGATTATTTGAGAAGGCAGGCACTGTCAAAGAAAGTAACGGTGATATCACCTGAGATTTTTAAAGAGTACAAGGAGCTTTGTGGTCAGTTTGGATGGTATGGTAATAACATCAATCAGATTGCAAAGCATTTGAATGGTGGTGGCGATCAGTATACAGTCATTTGGTGGCTTGAAAATTATCAGAGGGATCTGGATAATCTGATTATACGGTTCAAGATGCTGATGGAGAAGAAGATTGCCGCCTAGTGCTGCAATTCTTCTAAATAAACTAGACTAGGGAGGAGGTTTAACAGATGGCAATACTAAAGCATATCGCAAATAAAAGTAAGATTTATTCTGGTGCAGAGCAATATCTTTGTTTTGAACATGATGCCAAAACAGGAAAACCATTATTGGATGACCAAGGCAGAATGATAGCTAGAAAAGAAATACTAAAAGATGCCATAAATTGTGATTTTGATTCTTTTGCCGCAGAATGTATGGAAACGAACAATCTTTATCATAAGAATAAAAGTACAGCAGATATTAAAAGTCATGATTATATTTTGAGTTTTGATCCGAAAGATGATATTACACCGATTGAATCCATGAAATTAGCAAAGAAATATGCAGAAAAATTTCTGGAAGGACATCAGGTAATTATCGTAGTTCATCCGGATGGGCACAACAGTAGTGGTAATATCCACGCTCATATTGTAGCAAATTTTGTTCGAAAGTATCCTGCTGTTAAGCAAAAGTGGCATGAAAAAGCTTGTGAATATAAGCAGGGCTGTAAGCATAAATGCACAAATGCCATGCTTCGGTCAGGAAAACAGTGGGTTATGGATGAATGCAGAAAGCGTGGACTGAATCAGGTGGACTTGTTTCGGTCAAGGGTTCGTGATGATTACTGGGTGCAAAAAAGAGGGCTGGAGAAAGAACCTGATTTCATGACAGATAAAGAGAAATTACGAATCTTTGTTGATGCAGCTCTTCCTTATGCAACTTCTATGGAGCATTTGGCAGAGATACTTCATGAAAAATATGATGTTACAACACGAATTACCAATCAGACCAC
>CALKRZ010000040.1 GCA_937989765.1 uncultured Clostridia bacterium
TAAAGAAATCCTTCATCTTCAGACAGAATCTGACAAGAAAGAATTTGTGAAAGATATATGTGCTATTGCCAACTCCAAGGGTGGACGGGGATATATTATATTTGGAGTAAAGGATAAGAATAAAGAAATCGTAGGGGTATCCCTAGAACCATTTGATGAAGAGAGGATGCAACAGATTATCTGTAATCGCTGTAGTCCACCTGTACCAGTACGAGTAGATATTCTAGCATACAAGCAAAAAGATATAGCAGTGGTGACCATATTTAAAAGTGATCAAAGACCTCATCAAATTCGTCAAACAGGTACTTTTTATCTCCGAAGAGGTTCCACTACAGATATAGCGCATCGTCATGAAATAGCCAATATGCTGCAGGAAAGTGGTTTGGTTACTTATGAAACAGTCCTGCTTAGAAAAGCCTCTATGGAGGATTTAGATCCACACTTGATTAAAAACCAGCTATTATCTGCGCTCAGTGGAGAAAGTGCCTCGGCTGAGTTGATTTTAGAAAGTTTTGGATTTATTGGCAAGGATTCCGAGCGGGATATATATCACCCCACACTAGGAGGGATGCTGCTCTTAGGCAAGTGTCCACAAAAATATTTGTTTCATACCTCTATACGGATTGAATATTATGGTAAAGTCCAATATATTCAAGGGAATATTCCTACGATGTTAGATCTCGCCGAAGAATCCATTGGACAAATTTTTTCTCAGACCCACTATCCTGTAGAAGCCATTTATGAGGCACTCGCTAATGCGGTAGTTCATAGGGATTATTGGGATACGACTAGAGAAATTACTATTTCTATTGAGAGAAATCAAGTAGAAATAACAAATCCAGGGGCATTGTGGACCACGGGAGGTATTTACCGCATTGTAAAGGATCAAAACCCACCTAGAAGAAATCCGTGGCTATATCAAAGACTGCTGCTATTGGACAAAAAAAGTCGATTTTTAAAATATGGATTAGGCATTAGAAGAATGGAAAAAGCTTTTGTAGGCATTGAAAAGGTAAAAGTGATCAATATCGCATCAAAAAATCTATTTAAAGTTGTTCTACCTGGAGAAGCATATTTTTGACAATATGCTTTTTTTTATTCACTCTCCACAAATGACAATATATTTGATATAATGATATTGTAGAAATAATGAATAAAATGTATCTTAAAAGAAGTGGAGGAGTTCATGTGACATTAAAAGAAGTACAGCAGCACTTATCTGCAAAAGTACTAGTCGGAGAAGAGTATTTAGATAGAGAAGTTTTTTCAGGTTGTGGGTCTGATCTTATGAGTGATGTGTTGGCATTTGTAAAAGATAGAGTCATTTTACTAACGGGACTTGTGAATCCTCAAGTGATTCGTACAGCAGAAATGATGGATATTCATGCCATTGCATTTGTGAGAGGAAAAGAACCTACAGAAGAAGTCTTAAAACTAGCAGCCTTAAAAGAAATGGTCGTACTATCTACAGAGCACCCACTCTATATTTCTTGTGGACTACTATACAGCAATGGGTTGACAGGAAAGAAGGATGAGTGATATGAAACTTAGATTTGAAGTGGATGGGGATGAATTTGTATTAGCCGGTGAGGCATCTAGCAAACTAAAAAAAGTGCTTATGCAGCTGGGAATTTCATCCCAACTGATCCGCAAAATTGCTATTGCTATGTATGAAGCAGAAATCAATATGGTGATCCATGCGAATGGAGGGTTTATTGATGCAGAAATAACCCCAGATAAAGTATTTGTATCTCTGTCAGATACTGGGCCTGGCATACCAGACATCGAATTAGCCATGAAAGAAGGATATTCTACGGCAAGTGATAAGGTGAGAGAGTTAGGGTTTGGAGCAGGAATGGGGTTGCCCAATATGAAACGGTATACAGATGATATGAAAGTAACTTCAGAAGTGGGAAAAGGTACTACAGTGGAATTGACAGTATTTATTTCATAGAGAAGGTGATTTTATGGAGGAGTACTTCCACTCCGTAACCCTACAAGAGGATAAATGTATTGGCTGCACCGATTGTATTAAGCGGTGCCCTACAGAAGCCATAAGGGTTAGGCATGGAAAGGCAAGGATTATCAATGAGCGCTGTATTGACTGTGGGTTATGTATTCGGGTATGTAGAAGTCATGCCAAAAAAGCCATTACAGACCCTTTAGCGTGCATTGGAAAATATGCTTACAAAGTGGCGATTCCTGCCCCCACATTATATGCACAGTTTAAAGATGTATTAGACATTAATATTATTTTAACTGGACTAAAGAGAATAGGATTTGATGAAGTTTTCGAAGTAGCAAAAGCTGCAGAAATGGTGACCAAGGAGTCAGCCAAGATTATCAAATCTCAGACTATGAAGCGACCTATTATTTCCTCAGCATGTCCAGTCATTGTTCGTTTGATCCAAATCCGATTTCCTTCTTTAATAGATAATATTCTTTCGGTGATGTCTCCGATGGAAGTAGCGGCTAGGACGATAAAGGCTAAGCTTGCATTACAGGGAATGGATCCGAGCTCTATTGGTGTCTTTTTCATTAGTCCTTGTGCCGCTAAGGCTACAAATGCCAAAAATCCTTTAGGCTTTGAGGAATCTCATGTAGATGGGGTTATTTCAATGCGGGATATCTATATGAGTCTTCTTCCAGTATTAAGGAGTATTGAGCACCCAGAAGTATTGAGGCTTAGTACTGAAAAAGGGATCGGATGGGCTGCAAAAGGTGGAGAAGGTCACTGCCTCGGAATAGATAATTCTATTTCTGTAGATGGTATTGAAAATGTAATTAAAATACTAGAAAAAGTAGAAAATGGAAAGTTGGAAGATGTAGATTTTATAGAAGGATTAGCCTGCATAGGAGGATGTGTAGGAGGTCCTTTAACTGTTGAAAATAGTTTTGTAGCTAAAAACTATTTGTCGAAAATTGCTAAATACACTAAAAATAATTCTGCAAAAATAGATATTTATTTATCAGATATACAAGTAGACCTTACATGGTCTAAAGAAATCATATCTAAACCTGTATTAACATTAGATCAAGATATGATCAAAGCGATTCAAAAATTAGAAGAACTAGAAAAAATATATGAGCGTTTACCGCAGATCAACTGTGGCTCTTGTGGAGCCCCTACTTGTAGATCATTGGCAGAAGATATCGTAAGAGAACAGGCTAATATCGAAGATTGTATTTTTATGTTGAGAGAAAAAGTGCGAAAAATGGCTCAAGAAATGGTGGAATTATCTCAAAAACTTCCTCCTTCGATTAGCAGCAGAGATAAAAAATAAAGGATCTCAGAAAAAGTATGTGCTGGTAAGGCAAATATATAAATCTGGAAACAACTGCAACAAAGGAGCGCGTCCCAGATTTCAACTAAACTTACCCTTTACACAAGCGTGATTTTGCAGTTATTGGAAGATTTATATATTTGCCTTACCACATACTTTTTCTGAGATCCAAAATAAATGATAGGAGGCATTACATGAAAGTTAGAGAACTGATGGATCAATTAGAGCTTTTTTTAGTAGCAGGAGCAAGCGGTGTAGATAAAGAAGTAAAAACAGCTTACATGGGTGATATGCTAAGTTGGGTTATGGCCAATGCTCAACAAAATAGCGCATGGATCACGATTCAGAGTCATATAAATATTGTTGCAGTAGCCTCATTATTAAATCTTTCTTGCATTATTGTCGCAGAGGGCGCGTCTGTAGATGAAGATACGGTAGAAAAAGCGAATGAAGAAGGAATGCCTATATTTTCAAGTGATTTAAATTCTTATCGCCTAGCAGTTAAGATGGCTGAGCTAGGGATTGCCTAAGAGGATGATATTATGAAATTTGCATATGATTTTCATATTCATACTGCTCTTTCTCCTTGTGGAGATCAAGATATGACACCCAATAATATTGTAAATATGTGTCTATTAAAAAAACTAGATATGATCGCCATTACGGATCACAATAGCTGTGAAAATGTAGAAGCTGTTATGAGCGTAGCAGAAGGAACAGGACTTTTAGTCATTCCAGGCATGGAAGTAGAGACGAGTGAAGAAATTCATATAGTTTGTTTGTTTCCCACTTTACAACATGCCCTCAGTATGCAAGAAATGGTGTATAGATCCCTTCCACCGATCAAGAATAGAATAGATATATTTGGAAATCAGCAACGATTGAATGAAAATGATGAAATTGTGGGAGAAACTGAACAATTATTAGTGACTGCAACAAATTTAACGATTCATGATATTTTTCGTGAGGTTATACAAAAGGGTGGAATTGCTATACCAGCCCATATTGACAGACCTTCTTATAGTGTACTATCCAATCTGGGGTTTATTCCTAGAAATTTGGATATTACATTCGTAGAAGTATCAAAAAAGGTGGCAAAGGACTCTCCTTTATGCCAACAGTATGAAAGTGAAAAATATCAAATTCTACAATCTTCTGATGCCCATTATCTTCAGGATATTATGGAAAGGATCAACTTTATGGATTTGGAAAATAAGTCCATTCATAAAGTATTAAAAAATTTGAGCCGGAAATCAAAATAACTGTGTTAAAAAAATAACTATTATTTTCTTTTCGACGAATTATGATATAATAAACAAGTATTATGTGCACAATAACGAATTTGATAATGTTTTTCAAAATCACTTTATGTATTTTGTCTAAAAATCACTTTAAATGTTATTTGGTTTATTAAGCGGAATCGAATGTGTTTTTTTTAACAAATCATTTTTGAAATAGTGAATTACTTCACCTTTTATTTTATGCCATCATACTGTATACAATGAACACAGCATTACTTTTGAGTTCGTACCAGGATGAAGCCAGATCTTATTTGCTTTCTATGGTTCCCTGATATGATATATATTTAAATTATTTAAGGAGGGTCTTTTATGAGTCAGTGTTGTGCATCTGAACTGAATCAAGAAGCAAAGGATAAGATTTATGAAATCATTGCTGCACACAAAGATAAACCTGGTTTACTCATTCCAATACTTCATGAAGTACAAGAGTTCTACGGATATCTGCCATTTGAAGTGCAAAAGTTAATTGCAGAAGAATTAAATATACCTCTTGCAGATATATATGGTGTAGTTACGTTTTACTCGAGATTTTCCTTAACACCTGTTGGAAAATATAAAGTAGGTGTATGTATGGGTACAGCGTGCTATGTAAAAGGTTCCGACAAAGTATTAGAAGAATTTAAAAAACAACTAGGCTTAGAAGTAGGTGAAACATCCGAAGATGGCATGTTCTCATTAGAAGCCACAAGATGTATTGGTGCCTGCGGTTTGGCACCCGTTATTACAGTAAATGAAGATGTGTATGGCAAACTTTTTGCAGAAGATGTAAAGGATATTGTAGAAAAATATAAATAATAATGATAGGGGGTGTTTGAATGAAGTCATTAGCTGATTTACAAGCTATTCGTGAAAAAACAATCAATCAGGTAAACCTGAGAAAAGATCAAGAAGGATATCGAATTGTAGTAGGAATGGCTACCTGTGGTATTGCAGCCGGTGCTAGACCTGTGATGATGGCCTTAGTCGAAGAAGTGCAAAAAAGAAATCTGAAAGATGTAGCCATTACACAAACAGGTTGTATCGGCGTATGCCGTCTTGAGCCGATTGTAGAAATATATGAGCCAGGTGGAAACAAGGTTACTTATGTAAAAATGACGCCTGAAAAAGCAGTAAAAGTAGTTATAGACCATGTTGCCAATGGCACAGTAGTGGTTGAATATACAATTGGTTATCATGAAGAGCATAACAAGTAAAAACCATAAGGAGGTATCAGGATGGAATTTTATCGTTCCCATGTGCTGGTATGCGGAGGTACTGGTTGTACGTCATCTGGAGCAAACAAAATTGTAAAAGTATTTGAAGAGGAATTACTAAAACATGGTCTAAATAAAGAAGTGCAAGTAGTAAAAACTGGATGTTTTGGATTGTGTGCATTAGGTCCTATTATTATAGTATATCCAGAAGGTTCTTTCTATAGTTTGGTACAGCTAGAAGATGTGCCTGAAATAGTCGAAGAACATTTGCTCAAAGGTAGAATTGTAAAAAGATTATTATATGCTGAAACAATTGCAGAAGACAATACCATACGTTCTTTAAATGAAGTTGACTTTTATAAAAAGCAGCTCAGAATTGTTCTGCGTAATTGTGGTGTCATCGATCCTGAAAATATCGATGAGTATATTGCATTAGATGGCTATAAAGCATTAGGTAAAGTATTGACAGAAATGACGCGTGAAGAAGTAATTGATGAAATCAAAAGATCTGGTCTTCGTGGAAGAGGGGGCGGTGGATTCCCTACTGGACTCAAATGGCAGTTTACCTATAACTCCCAAGGAGATCAAAAGTATGTTGCATGTAATGCCGATGAAGGAGATCCAGGTGCATTTATGGATCGATCTGTATTAGAGGGGGATCCTCATGCACTGATTGAAGCGATGGCGATCGGGGGCTATGCTGTAGGTGCTAACAAAGGCTTTGTGTATGTTCGCGCAGAATATCCTATTGCTGTAAAACGTCTTGAAATTGCTATTGACCAAGCTAGAGAATATGGTCTTTTAGGAGAAAATATCTTTGAGACTGGCTTTGACTTTGATATAGAAATTCGTCTTGGTGCTGGAGCATTTGTTTGTGGTGAAGAAACTGCACTGATTACTTCTATTGAAGGCAATCGTGGAGAACCAAGACCAAGACCACCCTTCCCAGCTGTAAAAGGGTTATTTGGAAAACCAACTGTTTTAAATAATGTAGAAACCTATGCGAGTATTCCTCAGATCATCTTAAATGGTGCGGATTGGTTTGCTTCTATAGGCACGGAAAAATCCAAAGGAACAAAAGTATTTGCTGTAGGTGGAAAAATTAATAATACTGGTTTAGTAGAAGTGCCTATGGGTACTACCCTTAGAGAAGTAATTTATGAAATAGGCGGCGGTATTCCAGACGGAAAGAAATTTAAAGCTGCTCAAACCGGTGGACCATCTGGTGGATGTATTCCAAATGAGCTCATTGATACGCCGATTGACTTTGATTCTCTAACAGCGATTGGTTCTATGATGGGATCTGGCGGACTGATTGTTATGGATGAAGATAACTGCATGGTAGATATTGCAAAATTCTTCTTAGAATTTACCGTAGAGGAATCTTGCGGAAAATGTCCTCCTTGTCGAATCGGAACAAAAAGAATGTTAGAAATATTAGATCGGATTACAGAAGGTAAAGGGGAAGCTAAAGATATTCAAAAATTAGAATCCTTGGCTGAAACCATCAAATCTGCAGCATTATGTGGCCTTGGACAAACAGCCCCTAATCCGGTATTAAGTACTTTGCGTTATTTTAGACATGAGTATGAAGCCCATGTGAATGAAAAGAGATGTCCAGCTGGCACATGTAAATCTTTATTACAGATTGTAATTGATGAAGTAGGTTGCCGTGGATGTACACTCTGTACAAAGCACTGTCCCGTAAATGCAATTAGTGGAGAAAGAAAGCAAATGCATATAATTGATCAGGAAAAATGTATCAAATGTGGTGTTTGTATTGATAAATGTCCATTTAAAGCAATTGTGAAAAGATAATAATGACAAGGAGTGTGAACCATGGATAAAGTGACAATCACCATAGATGGTCGCAAACTTGAGGTGCCGAAACACTATACTGTACTCAATGCAGCGAAAGAAATTGGAATTGATATCCCTACTTTATGTTATTTGAAAGATATCAATGAAATCGGAGCTTGCCGTATGTGTCTTGTGGAAATTAAAGGTGCCAGAAATCTGCAGGCGGCTTGTGTATACCCAGTAAGTGAAGGCTTAGAAATTTATACAAATACAGCAACAGTAAGAAAAGCTAGAAAATCCAATTTAGAATTAATTTTATCTAATCATGATCGTAAATGTTTAACCTGTGCAAGAAATAAAAATTGTGAGCTTCAAGATCTCTCAGAAGAATTAAACGTAAACGATATTGAGTTTTTAGGAGAAAATATCCAGTATCCTTTAGATGATGTATCACCATCTATTGTCAGAGATCCAAATAAATGTGTTATTTGCAGAAGATGTGTATCTGTATGTAAAAATGTACAAACAACGTCTGTGATTCAAGCCAATGAAAGAGGATTTAAAACAATTGTAGGTTCTGCTTTTGAAAAATCTCTGAATGAAGTACCTTGTATTATGTGTGGACAATGTATCCAAGCATGTCCAGTAGGGGCGCTCAGAGAGAAAGACCATATTCAAAAAGTATGGGATGCTATATCTAATCCAGATTTACATGTAGTAGTACAAACAGCGCCAGCTGTCCGTGTGGCTCTTGGGGAAGAATTCGGTATGCCCATTGGGACTCGTGTAACAGGAAAAATGACAGCTGCACTCAAACGAATGGGTTTTGCAAAGGTATTTGATACAAATACAGCTGCAGACTTAACGATTATGGAAGAAGGTCATGAACTTTTACATCGTTTACAAAATGGGGGCAAACTTCCTATGATTACATCCTGTTCTCCAGGATGGGTCAAGTTCTGCGAACATTTCTTCCCGAATTTTACAGAAAATCTATCTTCCTGTAAATCTCCTCATACGATGATGGGTGCAATGTTAAAATCTTACTATGCTGAAAAAGCAGGTATTGATCCAGCAAAAATGTTTGTTGTATCAGTAATGCCTTGTACAGCTAAAAAATATGAGATTCAAAGACCTGAAATGGAAGTGAACGGCAATAGAGATGTGGATGCTGTGATCACGACTAGAGAATTAGCTAAAATGATCAAAGAAGCACGTATCGATTTTCTAAATCTGCAAGAGGAAGAATTCGATGATCCTTTGGGACAAGCTTCTGGAGCTGCTGTTATTTTTGGAGCTACGGGTGGAGTTATGGAAGCTGCACTTCGTACAGTAGCCGAAAAAGTAAAAGGAGAAAGACTGGAAGATGTTGAATTTGCTTTTGCTCGTGGAGAAGAGGGCATTAAAGAATTTACCGTGGAACTGCCTAATCTTGTATTAAAAGGTGCTGTTGTTCATGGAACGGGTAATGCAAGAAAACTCCTAGAGAAAATAAATGCAGGAGAAGCTGAGTATCATTTTATCGAAGTAATGGGATGTCCTGGTGGTTGTGTAACGGGTGGTGGACAACCCATTGTAGATGCTAAAATGAAAATGGATGTAAATGTATATGAACTTCGTGCAGCTGCAATCTATAATGAAGATCGAGACTTAACAATCAGACGATCTCACGAAAACCCATTCATTATAGAACTGTACAAAGAATATTTAGGAGAGCCTTTAGGGCATAAATCTCACCATTTGCTGCATACTCATTATGAAAAAAGATGTTTATATGAAGATTGTTGTGTGGAAGAAACCTCAAAAGAAGCTGCCGCTTCTAAAGAATAAAAGAATACCAAGAAAACAACAAAAAGGGGCTGTCGCACAAGCAGTTAATAAACTGCTGTGCACAGCTCCTTTTTTATAGTTAGAGATGTCTATATTCTATGCTCAAATCTATTCAATGCTAAAAATGGGCACACTTTATAAGACTTGCGTCATACGAAAGT
>CALKRZ010000041.1 GCA_937989765.1 uncultured Clostridia bacterium
ACCTGTGAACTTCCGAACATGTGACTTTGACGGACATGTGACCTGTGATGTCACACATCTCAGCGCTCCGCCCATGTACAATCAGCCGGACCATTGAGTTTGATTGGCCTGTGTATTTAAGTGCTGTCCTCCGTTGATGACGCCACCCCCAGACGAAGGCTTCTGCCGAAACGCGTGTTGGGGTTTGGCGCCATCCCGGAGGAGAGACACACCATGGGTATGCATTGATATGATGTATTTATATTTGTTACTCTTTGCACTTGCTATTTATTGATATCCATACTTGTATTGCCCTGTGTCTCTCTCTCCTGGATGCCGCCCATTTGTGCAACCCTCTCTCTGTGTCACTTTTTTGTTATATTATACATATGTATTATATTTTGATTGACTATACCTAATTTTTTCCCCTGCACCGAACCCATCTTGTCTACTTTGCACAAACAAAAATTCCTATACAAATCTGTATAGGAATTTTTATTTGACATTATTTTAATGTAATTTTTGCGCCAACTTCTTCTAATTTTTTCTGTAAAGCTTCTGCTTCTTCTTTTGGAAGAGCTTCTTTGATTACCTTTGGAGCAGAGTCTACTAAGTCTTTTGCTTCTTTTAAGCCAAGTCCTGTAGCTTCTCTTACTACTTTGATTACTTTAATTTTTTCTGCGCCTGCTTCTACTAATTCTACATCAAATTCTGTTTTTTCTTCTACAACAGCGGTAGCAGCAGCTACCATTACGCCAGCAGAAGCGGATACACCAAACTCTTCTTCACAAGCTTTTACTAAATCATTTAATTCTAATATTGTTAATTCTTTGATTGCTTCAATCAATTCTGCAGTTGTTAACTTTGCCATTTAGGGCACCTCCATTTAATAGTTAATCGCATACTTATTATGCTATTTCTTCTTGTTTTTCTGCAATTGCCTTTACTACTCGAGCAAAGGACGCCATCGGAGCATTGAAGCTTCCCAGTAATCGAGACAACAATACTTCTCTAGACGGAATATCTGCAATCGCTTGAATCCCTTTTGCATCATATACAGTTGCTTCTACTACCCCTGCTTTGAATTCTAGTTTAGGGTATTTTTTGGCTACTTCGTTTACTACTCTTGCAGCAGCTGTTGGGTCATCATAAGAGAGTGCGATCGCACTTGGACCTGCAAAGTAGCTTTGAAGACCTTCAAATTGAGTACCTTCTACTGCGAAGTTCATCATCGTGTTCTTGTACACTTTGTAGTCGATCCCAGCTTCTCTCATTTTCTTTCTAAGCTCTGTATCTTGCTCTACTGATAGACCTCTATGGTCTACTAATACTGCAGATGCAGCTTTTACAAGTTTTTGTTTGATTTCATCAATCACAACTTGTTTTTGTTCTACTTTTGGCATTTAAGTTCCACCTCCCTGGTGATTTCAGTGGTTGTACCGCTCGAGCATCTCTAAGACAAAAAACCTCTATGTCTACAGACAGATGCGTAGACATAGAGGTGATATGTTCAATATAATATGAACCCCCTCGGTAGGTCTACTCGTTACGCCTTTCGGCACCTACTGTCTACGGCAGAATAATTCAGGCATTTGTTACCTGCAACGTCATTTAGTATATATCATCTTATCTTTTGTGTCAAGCTTTTTTTAGTTTATTCAGCTACTTTAGCAGGGTTTACCTTCACGCCCGGACCCATCGTAGAAGAAACCACTACGCTCTTTAGATATTGTCCTTTTGCTGCAGATGGTTTTGCTTTTATAATTGCACTCATCAGAGTGTGGAAGTTATCGAGTAATTTTTCTGTACCGAAAGAAACCTTTCCAATAGGCACATGGATAATATTTGTTTTGTCCAGACGATATTCGATCTTACCAGCTTTGATATCATTTACAGCTCTCGTAACATCCATGGTTACTGTACCAGCTTTAGGGTTTGGCATTAAGCCTTTTGGTCCTAATACTCTTCCTAGACGACCTACTACAGCCATCATATCTGGTGTCGCTACTACTACATCAAATCCTAGCCAACCTTCGTTCTGGATTTTAGGGACTAGCTCATCTCCACCTACAAAATCTGCTCCTGCAGCTTCTGCTTCTCTTGCTTTGTCACCTTTTGCAAATACAAGAACCCGTGCCGTTTTACCTGTACCATGTGGAAGAACTACAGCCCCACGAACCTGTTGATCTGCATGACGGCTGTCTACACCTAAACGAACATGTGCTTCTACTGTCTCATCAAACTTTGCCACTGTTGTTTTTTGCACCAAATCAAATGCTTCTTTTGTTTCATAAAGCATTGCGCGATCTACTAACTTCGCTTTTTCAATATATTTCTTTCCTCTTTTCACAGACGTGACCTCCTTTGTGGTATTATCGGGGATTGTTGCCCTCCCACTTATTTAAAAAACCATAGATCTAGTAGCAATCTAAAACTACTCTTTTATCACAATTCCCATACTTCTTGCTGTTCCAGCAATCATACTCATCGCAGCTTCGATACTTGCTGCATTTAAGTCTGGCATCTTAAGTTCAGCTACTTTTTTTAGTTCTTCTTTTGTGATTGTTGCTACTTTTGCCGTGTTAGGTGCTGCAGAACCGGATTCGATCTTACATGCTTTCTTGAGAAGAACTGCTGCCGGTGGTGTTTTCATGATAAAAGTAAAACTTCTATCTTGATATACCGTGATCACAACAGGTATTACATATCCTGCTTGCGCTGCAGTTTTTTCATTAAATTCTTTACAGAACTGCATAATATTAACCCCATGTTGACCTAATGCAGGACCAACTGGTGGCGCTGGTGTAGCCTTACCAGCATTAATTTGTAACTTGATATATCCCGTAATTTTCTTTGCCATACAAGGCACCTCCTAAATAATGTGGTATTTGCGGGGATTTCCCTCCCACGTGCGAATTAATCGCTTGGTTACTACTTTGCGTATGCTCAAAACCTTTTGGTTTTGCATCTACACTTTTTGAGCTTGATGAAAATCTAATTCTACAGGTGTTTCTCGTCCGAAAATGGACAGTTTCACCACTAGGGTGCGTTTGTGTCCATGAATTTCCTTTACCATACCTACGGCATTTTCGAATGGGCCACTTACTACTCGTATTGCATCGCCCACTCCTATATCCATAACTGGTTCTGCAATTTCGATACCCATAGAACGAATCTCCTGCTCCGATAAAGGAACAGGTTTGGATCCTGGTCCTACAAAACTAGTTACGCCACGGGTATTTCTGACAACATACCATGTATCATCATTCATCAACATATTGACCAATACATATCCTGGGAATACTTTGCGTTGTACCACTTTGCGTTTACCGTTTTTGATCTCTACGACGTCCTGCACAGGTACTACTACTTCGTGAATCTGATCCTGCATACCTCGATTTTCGATGATCTTTTCGATATTGGCTTTTACTTTATTTTCGTATCCCGAATATGTGTGGACTACAAACCATTTAGCCTCATCAGACATATGATCCATCCTTTATCTAATTTATTAACCTAGTAATCCTAGAATTGTTTGATATCCCCATGCAAATACAACATCCATCAGGGATACAATCAGTCCAACCAATAAGGATGTAACAATTACCGTCATAGTCAGCTTAATCAGCTCTTTGCGATTTGGCCAAATAATCTTTCTGAACTCTCCTCTTACTTCTTTGAAGAATTCTACGAGACTTTTTCTCTCGCTTTTTTTGTCAGTAGATTTTTGTTTGTTTTCAACAGGTTTGGTGTTTTTTTCTTCCATTTTCACACTTCCTTTACAGGTACTTGGAAAGCAGACTATTTGGTTTCCTTATGCACTGTATGTCTCTGGCAAAATCTACAGTACTTTTTCATTTCCATTCTGTCTGGATGATTCTTCTTTTCTTTTGTTTTGTTGTAGTTTCTTTGTTTGCATTCTGTACATGCCATTGTGATTTTTACTCGCATTACTTCCACCTCCGATAACTTTTCCTTTGAACATAAAGCAATTCATTTTTACGCATAAAAAAAAGACCTACGTCGATTCTAAAACATTATATCGCAAAAGCCGATATACGTCAAGATGCAGATCATTTTTTTATTACTAGTAGCATGCTGATTATTATTATTTAGATTGCCTTTTGTTTTATAATAAATTCTCCTATTCCATTTATTGTTGCTTCTACATGTGCAGCTTTATATGTTAAATGATCTATTTCAGCTTTATGGGTATTATTACTATGTTCAATAGCTTTTACCACTTCAAACATTTCATTCTGTCTGGTTTCCATGTTTTCTTGTCTGTTTTCTATCTTTTCTATTCTGATTTCCATTTTTCCCATTCTGGTTTCCATGTTTTCCATTCTGGTTTCTATGTTTTCCATTCTGGTTTCTATGTTTTCTATTCTAGTTTCTATGTTTTCTAATTTACCGATGATCAATTGTAACATCTGCATTGTTTCTTTATCCATCTCGTCGCCTCCTCAGATTGTTACATCCATCTTAACACGTATGCTAATAAATATCAACTGCCTTCTTCTTATTTCTTCTCCACGAACCCTAGATCTTTGTGCAGCTTTTTTTGGTCGTGATAGCGTTTGGCGGCTGTGGAGCGAGAAACTGTAATAGGCTTTGGTGGCATCATCTGTTGCAGAGATTTATGATATAAAAGCTGCCTATTTTTTTCTTCTCCTAGTTGGATTTGCATCTCTAGTTCAGTGATTTGTTTGATCAACTGTTTTAGCATTTTGATCGATTGACGGAATAGATCTGGATGACGATCAAGCGCTGGCTTGATTTCTATATAGACTGACTGAAAGTAATTATCCAGTTCTGTGCGCTTATCAATCCTGAGCTGCTTCTCTTCATGGAGCTCGCTAAAAAGATCATGATCCACTGAGTTCTGTTGGGCAATGGTATTTTGATTTTCTGTGATATTGAGGATCTCCTCTAGCACTTTGAACTTTTTTTTGCTGATTTCTAGGAGAAGAGTAAGTTTTGTGTGGGGATTTGGTTGATTCATAGTACCTCCATAGACATCGTCCATATTTTTATACTTCTCCTCTATCTTTTTTTACTTCTTTTTCACTACTTATTCAATATTTTCGCTTGATGTATCTCTAACCTTTGCCACAGCAGTGCTTATACTTTCTACCACTGCCACAGGGACATGGTTCATTACGGCCTACCTTAGGTTGTTCCCTGACATACGGTTCCTCTCTTTGCATAAATTCGTCCTCAAAATCTCCAAATTCCTCAGTTAAATCGTCTATTAAATCCATATCAAACAACTTATTCCTTCTTTTTCGCACTTTTTTTGCATTACTCCTTAGAAATTTTTGACGTTGCCGAGGATCTGTTAGTTGTTGAAAGAATTCCTTTTCCGCCTCATATAAATCAGTATAATTATCTTTTATCACTTGGATAGATCTAGTATATTGTTCTATGTTTGTCATGATTTCTAACATATTAGATCGAATTACATAGTTTTTCATTGCCTCGTTGATTCCCAATAGATTAGTTGGAAATACTTTGCAAATAATAAATTCTGAGACTATTCTATGTACCCTTGTATCATCTTTCAAACGATTAATTTCAGGTAAATACTTTGCTCTCTTTTGAGCAAAATCTTTAAATTGTTTTATATCTTTATCTGTTGGTGCAAGTATAACCGCTTCTTCTAATAATATATTTCCTTCTGCATTATATTCTTCTGTAATCAACTGCATTCCTATTTGTGCTAATACCCACGCTATATGCTCTGTTATTTGTTTCTCCTTATTTGCTAAATCTTTCAGCTGTGCCAGATGCTCTTTCATATCTGTAAATTGCTTTGACACTACATCTATTTGTAGAAGACGTAAATAGATCCCCAGTTCATCCTTATCTTTTTCCTTACTAAGTGCAATTAGTAGTACGTGTTTTGCTTCTGCATATTGCTTTGATTTGATCCATGCTTCTGCATATTCTGTCCATAGAGATACATTATCTTCATCCAATTCTAATGCTATTTTGAATGCCTTGATGGCTTTTTTATGCCAACCTCTTTTTAGATAACTTTGTGCTAAATATCCAGCAAAAGCTGCATTTTTAGGCTGTTTACGATGCAGTTGTTCAAAGATCCGTACTGCTTTTCCCGGATTTTCATTTTTTAAGTACGCTTCTCCCAATATTTTTTGCAAAATTAGCAAGTGTGCATACTGCTGTGTTAATTCCTCTAATACTTCAATGGCATATTCGTAATCTCTTTCTTGTATCGCCTCTTGAGCCCATTCAAATTCTTCCCGATGCTGATCATGCAATGCCGCAAATTCCTGATATTCTTTTCTTGTTTCTTCATTACTTAGTGTTTCATACGCTTCCCTTATTTCCATAAATTCTTGCCCAAAACGGTCTGGGGGATGTTTTCTTACAAGTGCAAAATAGGCCTTTTTGATTTCTAGTACTGTGGATTCTTCCGATATACCAAGAACGGAGAAATAATCTTTCATAATGACTAAGCACCTCTTTTATTCAGATCTCTTTCAAAACAGATTATAAGACAACTATATCCTTTAACCGAGCTCCTTATCGTTTCATATGTCTAAATATACTTTTAAAGCTAAACAGACTTTGCTGTGGTTCTGTAGACACAGCTTGTATATAGGAGCAAGCCTGTGCGTTAGATTCATCAATCGCTAACACACGCCCCCACATCTGAACTGCTTTATTTCTCTTGCCGGTCGCATAGTAGCAAAGCCCCAATAGGTTCATACAGCATATATTTTCACTATACTCTTTTTGTAATAATAAGAGCTTTTGAATAGCTTTTTTATACTGTCTATTTTGTGCTTTTTCTACCGCTTCTTTATAGTTATTTTCATATTGTTTACATGTAGATGTCTCCAACTCTTTGAGATATTGTATAGCCTCATTATCTTCTATTTTTATATCTATACTCTGCTGCCATATTGTTTTTGCATATTCAAACTCGCCTATCTTGTATACACAAAGTCCCCATAGGTTGTAGATATCTGCATCTTGTGGTTGCAGTGCTGCCGCACTTTTTAGGTAGTCTACGGCTTTTGATAAGTTTCTGCCTTTTATGCAAAAACACGCCTGTTGATAATAGTATTGTCCTAGTTGTACAAACATTTTTTCCTCCCCAAAACTACCTATTGCTCATCTACAGCATCTAATAGTTCTGTTATTTCATCTTCTAGTTCGGAAAGTTCTTCATCCGATTGTTCTAATACGAGTGCCTTTTTTAGTTCATAAATAAGATCTTGCATTGCTTCTAGATCATCTTCATCTTCAGGATTACTCTCTATATATTTTTGAGCTTTTCGTAGGATGTATTTATACTTTTTCGCTTTTTTGGATTGCTCCCACGTATCTATATCCACTTCTTTCTCAAGCTGTACATCTGTTATATCGATCATAATCTGTGCTTGATTGCCTGTTTTTATATTGATTGCCTCCACTTGCAAGATACCATTCACATCGTACATAAATCGTACTTTCACCTTTTCTTCTCCCGCTGGTGCTGTCGGAATATCTTTGAGCAAAAAATTGCCTAGATGATGATTGAGAGATGCTCTCTTGTTGTCTCCTTGGTAGACGACAATCTCTACCGTATCTTGATCATCTACGACAGTAAAATATGTTTTCTCTTTGGTGGTAGGGATCGTTGTATTTCGCGGAATCAATACGTCTAATACATCGGGTACATAAAAACCACCCTGTACACCTATTATCTCGATGCCCAATGTATAAGGACATACATCTGTAATGAGTAAATCAGATTCGGGAGAAAGTTCTTCATTCTGTATTGCTGCCTGTATAGCTGCTCCCATCGTAACTGCTAGATCAGGGTCTAGTAGAGCCTTTGGCTCTTGCTGTAATACATTTTGCAAAAACTCTTTTACAAAAGGAATGCGAGTGGAGCCTCCTACCATAAGTATGAGATCGATATCATCTGCTTGTAAACTTGCATCTTTTAATGCAATCTCTATAGATTTTGCAGTAGACTCTATCAAATCCCATATCAAATCCTTAAATAAATCCTGCGTAACTGTTTCTTCTAAGGATAAAGGCTGTCCATCCTTTTCTGTGATGAAAGGAAGTGTGATTGTATATGTATGTTCCGTACTTAATGCAATCTTGCATCTTTCCGCCTCACTTTTAATACGTACCATCGCATGCAGGTCATTTGAAAGCTGTAGGTTATGCTTGCTCTCAAACTGTTTTAATACATATTCTACCAGTCGCTCATCAAAGTCTTTTCCACCTAATGTATTATTGCCACTGCTGGCTTTCACTTCCAGTACTCCAGTAAACATCTCAAGCACCGTTACGTCCAAGGTTCCACCCCCTAGATCGTACACTAAAATATGCTGATCTTCTTCCATATGGTCTATGCCATAAGTAAGGGCTGCAGCCGTTGGCTCATTTAAGATACGTTCTACTTTGAATCCTGCCAGTCTACCTGCTTCTACTGTAGCTCGCCGCTGCTCGTCTGTAAAGTATGCAGGCACTGTAATAACCGCACGATCTATGGGTTCTCCTATGTATTGCTCTGCACATTCTTTCAAATATATTAGGATAAAAGAAGATATCTGTTCTGGTGTATACTCTTCTCCTGCCATTTCAACCTTTTCTTTCGAGCCCATTTTTCGCTTTATTTCTACCACCGTGTCCTGTGGTCTTAGTATCCACTGCTCTTTGGCTTCTTCTCCTATGATACGCTTTTTATCTTCTGTGATTCCTACCACAGATGGAGTTATTTTTTTACCTAGATGATTGGGAATAATATATGGTTTTCCATTTTTAAGATAAGCAACCTCTGATGTAGAAGTCCCGAGGTCAATACCTATGATTTTACTCATTTACTCCATCCTTTCCATTCACTTGATTTACTATTACAGAGGCTTTACGGATTATATGGTCTTTATACATATAGCCACTTTTTAGTACTTCTACGATCACTCCCGTTGGAATTTCCTGCTGTGCTACCACCTTAATCGCTGTATGCATGCGAACCGAATACAAAAAACTTTCTCCCTCTATTCGTATAATGCCATATGACAAGAATATATCTCCCATCTGTTTCCATAATAATAGGATTTGTTCTTTCCACTGATCGTTTTGAGATTTGTATATATACCGATATAAATTTTCGAATGCATCGGCGATCGATAGGAGCGCTGAAAGGAGTGTTTCATTTTCTTCTTCCGCTTTTTTAAGCTTCACTCTATACTCTCTTTGCGTATCTTCTTGTTGTTCTTCCAGAAGATCCACTGCATGTTCTAGTTTACCTGTTTGTTTGATCTGATCTTTTTTTATTCTTTGGAGTATCCCCTCTACGGACTGCACCATTTGAGACAGGTCAGAAGGATGGAGTTGTTGTGTAGTATGCATATTCTTTTGTGTATACTTTTGTATTTCTAGATCTACATTAAACAAATTGCTCTTCCTTTCACTATTGCTCATTTATGTTTTGATCAATATCACACCAGTTTACAAGTTTTCAAGCAACGTTCTGTAGTCCAAGAAAGGTATTTACTGCATTCTTAATGGCAGCATAAATTTTGCCCTTTTCGAGCTGCTGCATGAAGATGTCAAAAATTAATTCTTGATTCAATCGG
>CALKRZ010000042.1 GCA_937989765.1 uncultured Clostridia bacterium
GAAAAAGTATGTGGTGGTAAGGCAAATATATAAATCTGGAAATAACTGCAACAAAGGAGCGCGTCCCAGATTTCAACTAAACTTACCCTTTGCACAAGCGCGATTTTGCAGTTGGTGGAAGATTTATATATTTGCCTTACCACATACTTTTTCTGAGATCCTAAAAACCTAAACACCCTTAGATCGATGCATCTTTATAGTATGCATAGATTTGGGGGTGTTTTTTTGAATATCTTTCTGATCCTTTGCCCATACTTTAGATAACTGGCATAGAAGTTATAAAATAGGGGGTAGGGTAGAAGATATGAAAAATAAATGGTTTTTGATTTTGACAGTTTTTCTAATTATTTTAAGTGTATCGTATATAAAACGGGGACATACTAAGCAAGAGGATATTTTAGCTTCTGTATTTAGACAATCAAATGCGAAGGCAGTACAAAGTAATATTAATACCTATGGCAAATTGGATACCACAGAATTAACTTTTGAGGAAATGGAAGCAGTATGCCATATGTTTGCACAAAAGATGGAACTAGATGATCCATGGCAGGTAAAGAAGGAACAAACAGATGAAATAAAAAGATTTCAAATTACCAGATCTTCCAATGATGCCAAAACAACCATAAAAATAGAGAGCATCAAATATCCACAGCAAAATACAGCAGAAACTTATATGATTGTAGACATTATTTTATACAACTACTGTGACCATATTATGCCCATAAAAGAAAAAATGGAACAAGCTTTTCAAAAAGCAAATATAGACTATACTACCAATATTGTCATGACAGGTACTTATGAAGGTAGTATAGAGGAAGAAGATAAAAAACAGCTGGCTCAAACAATGATGAAAAAGCTTCAAGGTAAAATTCATGAGACCTATGCTACCGAACAGGTATATAGTATGGCGGGATATACAAAAAAAATCCCAACATATATTATGTCTAATCAAAAAAAAATCAATATAAATTTGGCTGTTCGATATAATGCTTATGAAAATAAAACTTATTTATATCTTGCAACACCTGTGATTACTGTAGAATATTAGGGATCTTTGAAAAAGCATTTGCTTTACAGCACATTCCATCAGAGATCCCATACTAGAAAGGAACGAGGAGGCGTGGCAAAATTAATCATTCAGCAAAGTCCAAGTCTTACAGGGAAAGTACGTATTAGTGGTGCTAAAAATTCTGTATTACCCATTATGGCAGCATCACTGTTAGCAGAAGGGGAAAGTGAGATTCAAGATATACCCGCATTGAGAGATGTATTTGTGATGCAGGAACTCTTAGAAAATTTGGGTGCTAGTACGAGTTGGAATGGCAAAAAAGGAAGCATGAAAGTGAAGGCAGATGGGTTAAAGTCTTATGAGGCTTCCTATGAATTAGTTAGACAGATGAGAGCATCATTTTTGATTATGGGCCCGCTACTTGCCAAAATGGGTCGAACCAAAATTCCCTTGCCGGGTGGTTGTGCGATCGGCACGAGGCCTGTAGATCTTCATTTGAAAGGCTTAGCTGCTTTAGGGGCTCAAATCACCCAAGAACATGGCTATGTAGAAGCATATGCTGATAAGTTAATCGGTGCTAGGATCTATTTAGATTTTCCCAGTGTAGGGGCTACAGAAAATATCATGATGGCGGCTGTACTGGCGGAAGGACAAACTATGATCGAAAACTCAGCAGTAGAGCCAGAAATAGTAGACCTAGCAAATTATCTTAATGCGATGGGAGCGAATGTGCGAGGAGCAGGTACAGATACGATTAAAGTAACTGGAGTAGACAAGCTTACAGGAGTAGTCCATGGAGTCATTCCAGATCGTATCGAAGCAGGAACCTTTATGGCTGCAGCTGCCATTACCAAGGGAGATCTATTCTTAGAAAATGTAGTGGTAGATCATTTAAGGCCTATTATGGCTAAATTAAAAGAAACAAATATCCATATAGAAGAAATAGAAAATGGGCTTCATATTATGGCAAAAGATCGATGTAAGGCGATGGACATCAAAACATTACCTTATCCTGGATTTCCTACGGATATGCAGGCTCAATTTATGAGTCTTATGACGATAGCCCAAGGAACGAGTATGATTATCGAAACGGTATTTGAAAACAGATTTATGCATGCGAGTGAACTAAAACGAATGGGAGCAGATATCAAGATAGAAGGCCGTAGTGCGGTGATAGAGGGTGTAGATAGACTCACAGGAACCCAAGTGAAAGCAACAGATCTACGCGCTGGAGCAGCACTTATACTATCAGCACTGATTGCAAGTGGAACAACAGAAATCAGTGATATTTATCATATAGAACGAGGATATTATAAAATAGAAGATAAGCTCCGAGCGCTGGGTGCAAATATAGAAAGAGTTTCGGAGTAAGGCATCTGAAAGAAATGCATGAACCTATGAAGCATCATAGGTTTTTTTGCATGAGAAATTAAGATCCATCATATGATGTATAAGACAGGCATCTATAAACTAAAAAATATGTATTTATTTACCACGCACTTCTCAGCTATTTACAAAAGCATGATAAGTATTCAACGGGGGGCTTTCTATGAAAAAAATAGGCTTGCTTTTTGTATTTGTAATTTTTACCATTATCATTATTCCAGTAGGAATCACATTATTATATGGGATTGAACAACCCAAATCCACCGTTACTATAGCAGAAGAACAAAAAATAAGAGTCATAGAGCCCAATACCCAAGAAGTAAAAACGATGGGTTTTGAAGAGTATATCAGAGGGGTAGTAGCAGCAGAAATGCCAGCATTATTTGAAGAAGAAGCACTTAAAGCCCAGGCAGTGGCAGCCAGAACCTATGCTTTAAGAAGAATTCGAGCCAATCAAAAAAATAATGATCCAAAAGAAGCAGATATGAGTATGGATTATCGAACAGGTCAAGCATATCTATCCATAGATCAACTAAAGCAGAGATGGGGAGATCATTTTTATCAGTACTATGATAAGATCACAAAAGCAGTGGATGCGACTACAGGAGAAATCATGATATATAATCAAGAGCCTATTGAAGCGGTGTTTCATTCCACGAGTGCTGGAATTACTCAGAATGCAGAGGATGTATGGTCGGTAGAAGTACCCTATCTAAAAAGTGTAGAGAGCAAACTAGATGAACATGCACCGGATTTTATCAGTACCAAAACGATAGCAGAATCAGATGCGATGAGTGTATTAAAAAATCAATATCCAGAGCTTCTTTTGTCCGATGCAAAACTCCTAACTCAAATTCAGATTATAGACCGGACAGAGGGAGGATATATCAAAACAGCACAAATTGGAAATAAGATCGTAACTGGACGGGAGCTTAGAGAGCTATTTAAGCTCCGCTCTAGCAATTTTACCATCCAACAGGCGGGAGATTCTATTGTGTTTACCACACAGGGGTATGGTCATGGAGCAGGAATGAGTCAATATGGAGCAAACTTTATGGCGCAGCAGGGAAAAACATATCGGGAGATATTATTTCACTATTATCAGGGAGTGGAAGTGATTACCATGCAGGATGAAGACATAAAAAAAACGGATTTCTGAATAACCCTATTTTTCTCCGGCAATACTATAGTCGGAGGTGATAAAAATGAAAAATAAAAGGTTTTGGGAGTTCTTGGATAAGAAGGGGTTTTATGTAGTTTTATTTGCATGTGTAGCCACAGTCATTGTAACAGCAGGTGTTATTACGATGAACAATCTTAATACCCTAAATAAATTCAATGAAGAGCAGCAATATGCTGATTTAAACTCAGAATTTGGTGATTTTGATCTACAAGCAGTGGATCAAAATGATCAAGAAAAAACCCTGTTTGAACTATCAGAAGAAGACGCAACAGGAATTGGAGCAGCAGCCGTCCAAGCAGAATTGAGACTGGCAGGCACAGAGGTAGAAATACCTGGTGTAGATCCTAAGGTAGTAGAAGCAAAAGAACCAGTTTTAGCACAAAAAGAAACACCAACAGCCCAAGTAGAAAAAAACGAAGCAGTACAGGAAGTAGCTGTAACAACACAGAAACCTGTAGAACAGAACACAGAAAAAGAAACAAAACCAAAGGAACAAAGTAAAGAAGAGAACAAAACTGTAGGATTTAAGGATGGAGAAAAAATGGCATGGCCTGTAGTAGGGCAAATCGTAATGGATTATAATGCAGATCATCCAGTGGTATATGATAAAACCTTAGATCAATACAAGACCCATACAGCAGTGTGTATTGCAGCGCCAGGAGGTACACAGGTCAAAGCAGCAGCTTCAGGAACTGTAGAAAGTATCATACAAGATCCAATCATCGGATACACGGTCACGATTGACCACGGCAATGGATGGAAGACTACATATGGACAACTACAGGAAAATATCATGGTTCGAGAGCAGCAAACTGTAGAAAGCGGTCAAGTACTAGGTGGTGTAGGCACTCCAACCAGAGCTAGAGTATTGTTAAATGAACATTTAGATTTTAAGGTAGTAAAGGGTGATACCCCAGTAAGTCCCACATCCATATTAGAACCATAAAAGTTATGGCCTAGCCATAGCTTTTTTCATTGTCTGTTAGGCATCTGAAAGAAAAAACTTTGCAAGAGGATGAGGATATTTTGCAAAGATTTTTTTTGAAGATGCCTTATTCATACTTGCACTACTTGTGTCATATATATAATGTGAGTGATGTAGTAAGGGGGGCCCATTTCTTGAAACCGTATATAGAAGAAAGAGCCGTAGAAGTAGCAAATTTTATTATTAATTCTAATGCCACTGTACGAGAAACTGCCAGAAAATTTGGTATCAGCAAAAGTACCGTACACAAAGATGTTACAGAAAGACTGGAAAAAATTAACCCCAAATTGGCAGGGGAAGCAAGAAGAGTTTTGGAAGTAAACAAATCCGAAAGACATATTCGGGGCGGTCTGGCTACGAAGGAAAAGTATATGAGCATCACAGGAGGCAGAAGAATTAAGACAATGTAGTACTATAAGAAAAGACGTAGCAATACGTCTTTTCTTATAGTTAAAATACTTAAATTAGTATCTTGTATAAAATACCTTTGAACATTTCCTAAAAGTTCGATATAATGAAAAGGATATAGGGATTTTTATATAATATAATGTGAAAAATATACTATTATATACAATGATGTAACTGCCGATAAATATCTGTAAAGGAGAATGAACTATGTTCGGAACTGATATAGGAATAGATCTAGGAACGGCCAGCGTTCTTGTTTATATAAAAGGACAAGGAATCATATTAAGAGAACCATCCGTTGTAGCAGTAGATAGAAATACAAACAATATATTAGCAGTCGGAGAAGAAGCAAGAAAAATGATAGGAAGAACGCCAGGAAATATTATTGCAATCCGTCCTCTGAGACAAGGTGTGATTTCAGATTATGATATAACGGAGAGAATGCTTAAGTACTTTATCCAAAAATCCGTAGGGAAAAGGTTGCTTTTAAAGCCAAAGATTGCAGTCTGTGTTCCTAGTGGAGTTACAGAAGTAGAGCGCAGAGCTGTAGAAGATGCGACTAAGCAAGCAGGAGCAGGACAGGTGTATATCATAGAAGAACCTATCGCCGCAGCAATTGGTGCGGGCATTGATATTGGACGAGCCTGTGGGAGTATGGTAGTTGACATTGGAGGAGGCACGACAGATATCGCTGTTATTTCTTTGGGTGGTACCGTGGTGAGCTCTTCATTAAAAATAGCTGGAGACAATTTTGATGAGGCGATTGTGCGTTATATGCGCAAAAAACATAATATTCTTATCGGAGAAAGAACCGCAGAAGATTTGAAAGTCAATATTGGAACCGCCTATGATCGTACACAGCCAATTACCATGGATGTACGAGGTAGAAACTTGATCACGGGTTTGCCCAAAACGATCACGGTATCCTCAGATGAAATGTTAGGGGCACTACAGGAGCCAGTAGCCAATATCGTAGAAGCAGTTCATGCAGTATTAGAAAAAACCCCACCAGAGTTAGCATCGGACATCTCAGATCGAGGGATTGTCATGACAGGTGGAGGAAGTCTTCTGTACGGCTTAGACAAATTAATAAAAAATAAAACAGGTATTAATGTTGTGATTGCAGAAGATGCTGTGTCCTGTGTAGCTATAGGAACGGGCAAATATGTAGAGTTTATGTCTAACAAGAAGTATGCGGATCTGATTAGGGAGTAATAGGCAGGAGGAGATATTTTGATTAGAGGGCTATATACATCTGCTGTAGGTATGACCACACAAATGAAGCGAATGGACGTAATTTCTAATAATCTTGCCAATGTAGATACCACGGGCTTTAAAAAAGATGCAGTGATATCTGGATCTTTTCCAGAACAATTAACGAAACGCCTACAAGACCAACAGAATGGATTTATACCCAAGCCGACGATTGGCAAAATGAGCTTAGGGGTATATGTAGATAAAGTCCATACAAATTTTATGCAGGGTTCTATGAAGCGCACAGATGGTATTTTGGATGTAGGTATTCAAGGAAAAGGATTTATTGCGATACAAACAGTGGATAAAGATGGACAAAGTGTGGAAAAATACACCAGAGATGGTTCATTAACTTTAGGGCCAGATGGAACTTTGATGACCAAAGAAGGAAATAGGGTAGTAGGTCAAAGTGGTGGTATTACCCTCCCCAAAGGGGATCTGCGCATTGATGCAGAGGGTAGTATATTTATAGATGACCAGTATTTTGATCGAATAAAGGTAGTGGAGTTTGAGAATCCTGAAACACTCCGTAAATATGGAGATAATCTACTAAAGGCGACCCCTGAGACTAAAGAAGTAGTGTTTTCAGGGCAATTGATGCAAGGTTTTTTAGAATCTGCCAATGTGAATACAGTGCAGGAGATGGTGGATATGATTACGATCATGCGTACCTATGAAGCCAATCAAAAGATGATCCAAAGTCATGACCAAACCCTAGGAAAAGCAGTGAATGAAGTAGGTAAGGTATAGTAGATCCATAAATCAAAGGGGGAACTGTGTATGATGCGTGCATTATGGACCGCAGCGTCTGGTATGACAGCGCAGCAGTTGAATGTAGATACCATCTCTAATAATTTATCTAATGTAAACACCACGGGATACAAAAAAGAACGGGTAGAGTTTAAATCCCTTCTATATGAAACAATGGCAAAGGCAAGTGTAGATCAAAGAGGGGCAGGTCGTCCTGTGAATCTTCAAGTTGGACATGGAGTAAGGCCTATTGCTACAGTCAAAAACTATACTACAGGTAATATGGAAGGCACACACAATCCACTCGATGTGGCTATTGATGGAGATGGTTTCTTTGTGGTTCAAGGACCAGGAGAAGAACCAGTATATACACGCGATGGGAGCTTTAAAGTATCTATGGTAGATGGGCAAGCTATGATCGTAACTTCGGATGGGTATCCAATCCTTAATGAAGAAGATGAACCTATTATGATCCCAGAGTATGTAAATATTGCTAATCTTTTGATTGCAGATGATGGAGAGCTGAGCTTTGTCAATAGTGAAGGGAAAACGGAAGAATTAGATATTCGATTTAAAATCGTACAGTTTACCAATAGGCAGGGACTAGAAGCATCAGGACAAAACTTTGTACGACCTACCTCTGCATCAGGGGAGCCGATATCAGAGGAAGATCCTTCTATTACCAAAAGAAGCCGCCTCATCCAAGGATTTTTGGAGTCATCCAATGTGCAGGTAGTGGAGGAAATGGTGAAGTTGATTATCGCTCAAAGAGCCTATGAGGTGAATTCTAAAGCGATTCAAACCTCTGATGATATGTTAGGTCAGGCAAATCAGCTCAAACGTGGATAATAAATAGTAGGAGCGAATGGTATGAAAATTAACCCTATACACTATACAGTGCAGCATAATGCAGAAGCCCAAAAAAATGCGGCTCAAACCAATGTATTCAAAGAAAGTCTAGAAAAAGCGATGAATACCCAAGATGACAAAGCATTAAAAAATGCATGTAAGCAGTTTGAGACTCATTTTATTCATCAAATGTTGAAGGAAATGCGAAGTACGGTTTCTATGGGTGAAGGACTCATCCCTCAAAATCAAGGAGAAAAAATGTTTAAAGAAATGCTAGATGAAGAATATGCTAAAAATGCTACAGAAGCCGGAGGCATCGGTCTTGCGGATATGATGTTTAAACAGCTGTCTAAGGATGTACAAGATAAGGTAAAAGTGCCAGGAGCACAATCTACCATTGATGAAAAGCTCTAATTTTAGGGCTTTTTATTTTATAATAAAAAAGTTTGTCTTACATTTGTACTACTACATATTTTTTAGGGAATGCGTATAGTAGGAGGATATATGGAACTAAAAACTTTGATTGCACTTTTGTTAGCTGGACATACGATGCTTACAACACCACCCATGTCGTATTCTCATGAACAGTATAGGATCGCAGAATACCCTCAAAATATTCACACCTTGCAGCTAGATATCAGCAATCCGAATGTGATATTTCAAAATGCACTTTCCTATGACGCTTTGTTTGGATTTGAAGAAACCAGTAAAATGTCTGTAAGACATAAAGCTTGGGCAGCGATCAATGGTACATTTTTTCGGGAATTGGGTCAGCCCATAGGGCAATTGATCCATAAGGGGAATTTGCAAAAAGTAGAACGAAGTGCTCAACCCATAGTGTCCATGAGCAGAACAGGCCAAGGATACATAGGACCTTTACGAGTCAGTCCCATGATCCATGCAGATCGACAGAGGATTCCTATTCAAGGAGTCAATCATCCACCTGAAGATAAGCAATGGGTATTGTTTACCCCTGTCTATGGCTCTACAACTCGAATGGGCGTGCGCACTAAAAATTATATCATTCGTAATAATCGAGTAGAAGAAATTCAAGAAGATGTAGAGGGAATATCTATTCCGCCAGATGGGATGGTACTCACAGCACTACAAGAAATGCCTTCTCTTTCTTTGCAAAAGAACGATCTTGTAACATTGACCTATGATACAGATCCATCCATCGTAGAGCTTGTGGAAGCTTTTCAATCAGGGGGGTGGTTGGTACAAGAAGGACAAGTAGTCAAAGAAATAAATAACCCTTGGATTGGCTTGACGACAAATCGAGAACCTCGCAGTGCAGTTGGCATTACACCAGAAGGACGCATGGTATTTGTAGCAGTAGATGGACGCCAACCAGGAGTAAGTGTAGGGGTTACAGGATATGAATTAGGTGAGATGATGCGCAAAAAGGGCTGTTTTCAGGCTGTATACTTAGATGGAGGCGCATCCACTACGATGATTGTAAAAGGACAGATGGTGAATATTCCTTCTTTTAGGCATAAAGAAAGACAAGTAGGACATAGTATTTTGATCAAACCCCATGAACTGTATAGTTTATATGAATAATAAAAATCTTATTTGTAAATAGTAATATAGAGTCAACTTAAAGCATCCTATTTCTCGGAAAAGACATAAAAACCTTGGTTTTTCCTCTTAAATCCTTTATAATAAAGGAAAAAGATCTATAAGTGATCTAGGAAAAGGTGAAAATATGACAAATATTCCTGCTGAACTTATGGTGCTATTTGTATCGGCTATACCCGTATTGGAGCAAAAGGCCGCCATTCCTCTAGGTTTTACAGCGCGTATGGATTATTGGGAGATATACTTGTATAGCCTTGTAGGTGCTGTGCTGCCGTCCCCATTTATACTCCTTTTAGCTCGAAAGATGTGTAGTCTTCTAAAACAAATATCCATCACAAAACGAATGATTCAGTGGATTGAAACCAGAACCATGAAAAGGGGTAAAAATATTGTTCGATATGAACTCCTAGGCTTATTTCTATTTGTGGCAATTCCTTTGCCGGGAACGGGAGTATGGACAGGATCTTTAGCTGCAGCACTGCTACAGATGAGATTTAAACAATCCTTACTTGCAATCACATTAGGTGCAGCTGTATGTGGGGCGATTATTATGTTATTAGGGCATGGTTTTGTATCTATATAGCCTTTTGGTTTTTGGCATGTTAAAGAAGTAATTACCTTGGCATATACTTTTTGTGCAGAGCTATTTTTTTTCTTGACAATTAAGATCGCATTTGATAGTATTATACCGAAAACTTAATAATTATGACAGAAAACTGTCAGTAGCAACTTATCAAGAGAGGTGGAGGGAAATGGCCCTATGAAACCCGGCAACCAGCGTAAGCAGTGGTGCCAATTCCCCGAGCATTTTACTCGGAAGATGAGGATTTTTGTACATAAAACCTCGTCATGGGGTTTTTTATTTTTTTTAAAAATAAGGAGGATGACAAATGGCAAAACGTTTATTTACATCTGAATCTGTAACCGAAGGACATCCAGATAAAATTTGTGATCAGATTTCTGATGCGGTATTAGATGCGATCTTGGCACAAGATCCAGAAGCAAGGGTAGCTTGTGAAACAGCGGTAACTACAGGTCTCGTATTGGTGATGGGTGAGATTACAACCAATTGCTATGTGGATATTCAGAAGCTTGTAAGAGAAACGATTCGAGAAATCGGATATGATAGAGCAAAATACGGTTTTGACAGTGCGACTTGTGCAGTATTAACAGCACTCGACGAACAGTCTCCTGATATTGCCATGGGCGTAGACAAAGCCCTAGAGGATAAAAATGGAGCAATCACAGAAGAAGAAATCCAATCAATCGGAGCAGGAGATCAAGGTATGATGTTCGGCTTTGCTTGCGATGAAACACCAGAATTAATGCCAATGCCGATCTCGCTTGCACATAAATTAACTAGAAAGTTATCCGAGGTTCGGAAAAATGGCACGCTTTCCTACTTAAGACCAGATGGTAAGTCTCAAGTAACCGTAGAATATATCGATAATAAACCAGTACGTGTAGACACCATCGTAGTATCTACACAACACGGGGCAGAAGTAGACCATGCTACGATCGAAAAGGATATTATGGATCATGTGATCAAATCAGTTATCCCTGCGGAGCTCTTAGATGAAAAAACTAGATATTTTATCAATCCTACAGGACGTTTTGTTGTGGGGGGACCTCAAGGAGACTCAGGCTTAACAGGTAGAAAAATTATCGTAGATACTTATGGTGGTTATGCAAGCCATGGAGGCGGTGCGTTTTCGGGTAAAGATCCTACAAAAGTAGATCGTTCTGCCGCGTATGCAGCAAGATATGTAGCCAAAAATATCGTGGCAGCTGGAATTGCCAAAAAATGTGAAATAGAATTAGCCTATGCCATCGGTGTAGCAGAACCCGTTTCAGTTTTGGTAAATACACACGGTACAGGAATTGTTTCTGATGAAAGGATTACCGGCTTGGTAGGAGAACATTTTGATCTTCGTCCTGCAGCCATCATCAAAAATCTAGGACTTAGAAGACCCATCTACAAGCAAACTGCAGCGTATGGACACTTTGGGCGAACAGATATTGATGTACCATGGGAACAGACAGACAAAGCAGAAATACTAAGAGCAGCCATAAAGTAAAATAAGGACGTCTGGAAAAGTATCTAGTTATCTTCGTATACTTTTGCAGAGATCTACATAATAAAAGACTAACGGTATTTCGTTAGTCTTTTATTATTTTCTCGATAAAGGTGGTGCGTTCGTATAATAGATCGACTACGTACGGAGTTTTGCGGGAGGGATCATTTCTATGAAGGATGACTTTGACTTTAGGCCGCCAAGGGACATCGGGTGGGACGGATACAACACTGCCCACCTCTCCGGAAGTAAGGAGCACAGTAGCGCCTATGGGGTACATAGCCACATGATTCAGAAAGACCTTAACTAATTCGGGATCATAGGCATAACCGGATAAGCTTAAGATATACTCGCCTGCTTTATATTGCGGCTCTGGGGGTTTGTAAACTCGTTCAGAGGTAAGCGCATCATAGGTATCTACTAAGCCGATGATCCTTGAAAAAAGATGAATATCTGTGCCTTTTTTCTTGAGAGGATATCCTGTGCCATCCCACTTTTCATGATGCTCCAGTGCCACTTGGCTGATCACTTCAGGAAGCGTAGTATGCCTTTTTAGGATACTAGAACCTTCTACAGTATGATTTCTCATGATCAAAAACTCTGTGGGGGATAATTTGGCAGGTTTTAATAAAATACCATCAGGAATATGTGCCTTGCCGATATCATGAAGCAGGGCGGATATAGATAAAAGATATGTGTCTTCTTTAGAAAAATGGAGATGCTTTGCCATGATGATCGCATATATACATACGTTGAGACAATGAAAATAAGTATAATTATCCTTGTTCTTTAATGAACTTAGTTGGAAAAAAGTATGCTCATCATCGTAAACAGAGCTTGTTATGTCTTGAACGACTTGATCGACAGACCCCATATTAAGAGGTTGGTTGAATTTGATATTTTGAAAAAATGCATGTACTGTTTCTTGGGCTTCTTTGTACAGCACCAATTCTTTCGGTAGTATAGAGATGATCTGGTCTTGATCACTGCATACAGGGATTTCGGGAATAGTAAATAGACTCAGCTTATCAATATGTTTCTTGGTTAGTTGGGTATTTTTAAGGAGTACGGGACAATCATGGTATAAAATATCCTCAGCTACGATCATGCCAGGCTCTAAGTGTATGATAGGCAAGCGACGCATATAAAATCACCTCAATATACGTATTATACAATAATATTTTACAGGAATCTATAGATTTAGAGAGGAATTGTATAAAGATACCATCTTTTCTATTATGCATGGTCGTGATACAATATAAGAAGTCGTTATAAGAAATAAATCAGTAGTAAGGCATCTGAAAGAAAATAGATCATCATATTGATTCATTATTTTTTTGAAGACGCCTAAATCGATAAGAATATTAGGTGAATAAATGGAAGAACAATTGATTTTAGAAGGCGTTATTGAGGATATCGTATTTGCGAATGGAGAAAATGGATATACGGTTTGTTCTATGCAAACAGAAGAAGAAGAAGTCATCTGTGTAGGTATACTGCCGGGAATTCATCCGGGAGAAAGCTTGCGGGTGGTAGGGTCATGGGTTACACATCCCACCTATGGAGAGCAATTTCAAGTAGAATTATACGAAAAATCCATCCCTAAAACTGTACAGGGGATCGAAAAATATTTAGGTTCTGGCGTCATTAAAGGAATCGGCCCGAAGATGGCAAAACGAATCGTGAAAAAATTTGGAATAGATACCCTGCGTATTATTGAAGAAGAACCAGAACGGCTCCAGGAGATCAAAGGAATTAGTGAAGAAAAGGCGCAAAGCATAGGAACTATATTTCATGAACAAAGGGAACTCCGAAGAGCGATCCTGTTTTTGCAAGAATATGGGATCTCGCCGATCTATGCACTCAAAATATATAAACAGTATAAAGAACAAACCATAGAAGTAATCAAGGCGAATCCGTATCGATTGGCAGATGATATCTTTGGGATTGGTTTTAAAATGGCAGATCAGATCGCGCAAAAGGTAGATATTCATATGGATTCTCCCCATCGGATCAAGGCGGGGATCAAGTACATACTTAATCAAAACTCAAACAACGGTCATGTCTATTTACCCAAAAAAATACTCACACAGGAATGTAGTGAACTATTACAAGTGCCAGGGGAGCTTTTAGAAAACGGGTTTTTGGAATTACAGATCCATAAGCAGATCATGCAGGAACAGCTTCAGGATGAGGTGGTCGTATACCTTTCTGCATTTTATTATGGAGAAATAGCGGTAGCAAGGAAGTTATTGGATCTAAGTCAGCATTGTCAGGAACAAGATGATTCGAAGATGGAAGAACAGATCAAAGCCCTAGAACAAACGCAAAATATACAACTGGCCCCGAATCAACGGACGGCTGTAAGAGAAGCCGTAAAAAATGGTGTATTGATCATTACCGGAGGCCCTGGGACGGGAAAGACGACTACGATCAATACAATCATTCGGCTGCTAGAGCAAGAGGGTTGTGAAATCATCCTAGCAGCACCAACGGGAAGAGCTGCCAAAAGAATGACGGAAGCGACAGGAATGGAAGCACAAACCATTCACCGTTTATTAGAAATCAGTTTTTTGCAAGAGGATAGCAGAAAACAGACCTTTGAAAAAAATGAAGACAATCCTATAGATGCAGATGTAATTATTATTGATGAAACGTCTATGGTAGATATTCTTCTCATGAATAGTCTCCTAAAAGCGATCACGCCCAGTACCCGATTAATATTAGTAGGAGATGTGGATCAACTCCCCTCTGTAGGTCCTGGCAATGTGTTGAAAGACATGATTCGAAGTCAAAGACTTAAAGTGGTACGGCTTACGGAGGTATTCAGACAAGCTAGAGAAAGTGCGATTGTCATGAATGCACATCGAATCAATCAAGGAGCATATCCAACGATCAATGAAAAAGAAAAAGATTTCTTTTTTGTAAAGAGAGCTGTACAAGAAGAAGTAGTACGGATGATTGTGGAACTCGCGGCAGATCGTCTACCCAAATATATCGCTTGTGATGCCAGAAAGGATATACAGATTTTAACCCCTATGAAAAAAAGTCCTTTGGGGGTACAACATTTAAATAAAGTACTACAGGAAGCGCTAAATCCACCGACTGCTCAAAAAACAGAAAAAGAGTTTCGGACAACCGTATTTCGAGAAGGGGATAAGGTGATGCAGATTAAAAATAATTATAATATTTCTTGGAAGACTTTTGATCAGGCAGGAATCAGAATCGATGAGGGAGTAGGCGTATTCAATGGAGATAGTGGTGTGATTAAGAGTATTGATCAGGATAGGGAAATACTTGCCGTAGCCTTTGAAGATAGTAAAATCATAGAGTATGACTTTAGCCAATTAGATGAACTTGAACTATCCTATGCAGTGACCATACACAAATCCCAAGGGTCAGAATATCCTGTGGTGATTTTGCCCATCTATAATGGCCCTGCTCTGCTTATGAGCAGAAATCTTTTGTATACAGCGGTAACGAGAGCCAAACAATTGGTTGTCATCGTAGGACTGCAAAGTACGCTTCATAGGATGGTAGATAATAATAGGGAGATCAGCAGGTATTCTTCCTTAGCGTATCGGATTGAACAAATTCATGATTTCATGATGTAGGGATGATAGGATGAATATTTTTGGTTATTTACTAGATTGGATCTATCCCCCAAGATGCATTTTTTGTCGAGATCTCATACCCCTATATGAGAAAAGAGGAGTATGCGGCAGTTGTGAGCCTGATTTGCCGTGGGTGGTAGGCTGTACTTGTGAAAAATGTGGCAAACCAGTATCGATAGAGACTACAAAAAACATGTGTAGTGATTGTACCAAAAGAGAATATGCCTACACGAGAGGCTGGGCAGTGCTTTTGTATGCAGGCAGAGTGAGGGAGATGGTATATCGCTTTAAATATAGTGGACATCTTCAATATGCACCTGTGCTAGGGGAAATCATGGTAACCTATATAAAACAAAAGACAGATACAAAAATCTTTGATATACTAATACCAGTCCCTATGCATAAAACAAAGCAAAAACAAAGAGGCTATAATCAGGCAGCACTCCTTGCTGCTGCCATAAGTGATAGACTCCATATTCCTACAGATGAGGATATACTCATCCGTACCAAACAAACCAAGGCGCAAAGTGGGCTATCCATCATAGAACGGCAAAACAATATAAAAGATGCATTTCAAGTGCAACGTCCGACCATGATTGAGCATAAGATAGTTTTATTGATAGATGATATATATACTACAGGGAGTACGATAGAAGGTTGCAGTAAAGTGATTTTGGCAGCAGGTGCTAGAGCGGTATATTTTTTGGCATTGAGTATAGGGGAATCTGATCATAGAACATGAATATATAGGGGAGGATACTACATGGAAGTAAAAAACTGTAAACGATGTGGCAAGCTATTTCAATATGTAACAGGAAAACCGATTTGTCCTGCCTGTAAGCAACAGGATGAGGACGATTTTGACAAAGTAAAAAATTATTTATATGAATATCCCAGAACATCATTGATGGAAGTATCAGAGGCTACACAGGTATCCATAGCAAGTATTCGCAAGTTTTTGAGAGAAGATCGCTTGATCATCTCAGAAGACTCTGAGATCGGAATCGAATGTGAAAACTGTGGAGTCACCATCAAAAGTGGACGGTACTGTAGATCCTGTATGGCTTCCTTAAACAATGAAATGAGAGCCGTAACAAGACCCCAAACAGCACCAAAAGAAAAACAAGATATAAAGCAGACGGATCCAAAGAAAACAAAAATGCACTACCTCAACAAAGACAAATTGAATTAAAATAAATAATAAAAAAGCGGTGGATCCCACTGCTTTTTTATTTTCAAAAAGACTAAAATAGAATCCACTTGGTGACGATATACTACATAGAAGAAGGATTAAGGTGGGTGAGATTATGAAAATCACAGGAATTCAACAAATAATGGAAACGTATAAAGCAAATCGAGTGAAAAAGACGGGTGCAGTGGATAAAGTGTCTAAAAAAGATGAAGTGGCATTTTCTTCTATAGGAAAAGACTTCCAGACAGCGCTAAAAGCAGTATCCCAAGCTCCAGATCTGCGTATGGATAAAGTGCAAGAGCTGCAGCAAAAAATGCAATTAGGCACGTATACCGTAGATGCCAAAGATGCAGCGGATAAGATGGTAGAGCGAATATTTGATGCCAAGATATAGATAAAGAGGGATTTGTGTGGCGGGACTTATACATGAACTGATGAAAATATTAGAGCAGGAGATCGAATGCTATCACAACATACTGGCAGTATCTAGGCAAAAGACCCCTATCATCGTAGAGGGAAATGTGCCAGCGCTACAGTCATTAATACAAATAGAGCAAGAACAAGTTGGACGATCGATCCGCCTAGAAAGAGATAGGCAGAAGATCGTCCAAGATATTGCCATCGTCATTAACGAAAAACAAGAAGACTTGACGATCAGTCGACTGATAGAG
>CALKRZ010000043.1 GCA_937989765.1 uncultured Clostridia bacterium
TAAGAAGAAAAATCAAACCCTTCTGCACTCCATACAGTTCGTCCTTCTGCCCTAGGGATGGACGATAGCTCTGAGGGAGTAAAGACAGCGAACTCACAAAAAATCCCATCTTCAAATAACAGCTTATATCCATCGGCTGTATTAGGGAAAGAGTAGGCCACAGGGCTGATCTCTTGCAACCAATCCAACTGCTTGATATACCTTTCTTTGTATCCCTCTTTTACAATGACAAAAAAGTCTAAGTCCGAGTAGGCATCTAAGCTTTCAAGTTCTACCCCTACAGACCCTAATGCTAGTAGTCCAAGGCCATGAGAGGAGTTTTTTACTGCTTCTCCAATCGCTGAGAGCCTTTTTAATAATTTATCACGATTCATCATTTCATCACCCTCATTTCATAATTATCTAACTCAAATATATATTATACAATCATCTAAGTCAATAGATATTTTACTGATATAAAAGTAATGTACATTGACTACGCAGAAATAATCTTATATAATGTATTAGATAGTTATCAAACTCAAATCCTATAGAGTATTATTTCATTAGATAGAAATGAGGAAAAAAATGATCTCTCAAGATTCAATTCAATTTCTAGTCCATCCCCCTATGGAATTCTTATATGCCCTTTATGCAGCCGGTACTGAAAAGCATCTCTACCACATGATCGAGAGTTTTGAACTAACACCAGAGGCAAAACTTTATCAAACCATAAAAGACATTGAAAAAGATCTATCTCATTTTGTAAAACAGGAACTAAAATATTTTTATGATTTAAGCGGATTGGGATATATCTTTTATAAGTTTGTGGTCTGGAATGAAGACGTGACAGATGTGCCAGTCATTATCGAAAAGATGAAGGAAACTGACCCTGTAGATCTATGTTTTTATATCCTTCAGAGTGTGTGCAAAAATCACCTTCCACCAAAAGACGTTCCTGAGTATACAGCCCTAAAACAGGATGTATGTAAAATGCTTCACCTTGTAACAGCTACTCCTTTTCAAGATGAAGAAAGAAAGAAACGAACGATCGAATCCTTAAAAAACCCTGAAGAAACAAAACAGAGATTTTCCATATTGCTATCTCAATTTTACGCGAAAGGCTATAAAAAAATAGAAGCAGAACTGCTTCACAGTTTACAAACCCACAAGAAAAAATATGAAGAAGATTTCTATCAAGATGCTCAAAAGTTTTTAGGTCAGTACTTTAACCTTTGCCCCTCCCAACTGGCTTCTCAGGTTCGTATTCATATAAGCTTTTTCAAATATGTAAGCTGGCATCACTACGAGCTTCCGGGAACTTGTTTTCCAGATTGGCTGATCCTAGGGGTTTATTGTGATCAGTTATTTAGTGATAAAAAAATGATTGAGCGATTATCCCTTTTGTTTAAAACCTTATCCGACCCTAAAAGAATCGAAATTCTACTGCTGTTATCAGAACGTACTTGGTACGGTCAAGAGCTGGCTGAAAAACTCAATATTACCCCTGCTACCATCTCTTATCACATGGGGTTTCTACAACAGTTGGGCTTGGTCACATATACACGAGCTGACAACCGATCTTATTATGCCGTAGATCATACGAGGCTGACAGGGCAGTTAGAAGAAGTAATTCGCGTTTTATGTGAAAAATAGATATGGATAAAAATAGACATGCTGTATAAAATCGAGGAGGCTAATAATTTTCTATATTTGAATAAAGTGCTCAACTTGGAACGAGATATGAATCACATAAGATAGTTATCTAATACTACAATGTTATAAAGTTAAAATAGCCTAAACTCTTATAAAGTTACTGTTATAGAAAGAGGTAAAATGTATGGTACTCAATATATCAAGATACAAAAAAATCAAACTATGGATCAACTCAATATTTCTTATACATCTAATAGCATTTATTGCAGTAAATGCTTTTCTGTCATTTATCAATTTTTGTACATCGCCTGAGGAACTTTGGTTCTTATGGACAACTGCATCATGGGGAATGGGAATATTTGCTCATTTGGGCCTGAACTTATTAATACTTTATATTTCGAAAAATACCCTTACTATATAAGTCGATAAGAGTCTGTTTCAGCAGAAGGACTTGTTCTTGCTACTTTGAACAGACTTGTTGGCACAGAAATAGTTCAACGACAGTATTAAACAACTCAATATTTTTATAAATGCAAACAACCACAGGGACAGTCCCTGTGGTTATATAGGTTTCATGATGTATAGATGCAGTGGCTTACCAAACCACAAGAACCTTCCCCATCATTTATGCAAGTATGCAACCAGATTTAGCATTCACTTGAATACTCCCTATCTGATCTTTTACTTCAAATTCTATATCATTAAATACATCATGAATTTTTGAACCTTCCCAAGGAATTTCGATTTCATGATTTATCCGATCATTATTGATATATATATCTACTCGCTGTCCTTTGTACAGCCTTCTAAAGCCATAAATCTGTTTATCATTATCGATATAGATCGTCCGTACATCTCCCAGTTGCAGTGCTTCATATTCTTTTCTTAAGGAGATTATTTTTTTGTAATGCGCCAATATTTCTTGATCTTGCTTTTGTGGATCCCAAATCATTCCTCTCCTGCAATCCGGATCCTGGGCGCCAGTCATTCCCACTTCATCTCCATAGTAGATCATGGGAACCCCTGGGTAGGTCATTTGAATGAATGCTGCCAATTTCAATCTTTCAGCATCTTCATTGGCAAAATGGAGAAATCTTGCTGTGTCATGCGTATTTAACATATTCCAAAGCACTTGATATGCAGGTTGTTTATATAAACTTCTTACAAAACCCAAATTGGCATCAAATTCTTGTACTGAAATTTTTTCTTGTCCCACCAAAAGCTTTACCGCTTCAAAGAAAGGATAATTCATTACTGAATCAAATTGATCCCCTTTGAGCCATGCGTGACTATCATACCAGACTTCCCCTACAATAAAAGCATCTGGTTTCACTTCTTTGATCGCTTTTCTAAATGCTCTCCAAAACTCATGATCTACGTCATCTGCCACATCAAGTCTCCAGCCATCAATATCGGTTTCTTTAATCCAGTAAGTGGCCACATCGATCAAATACTTTGCTACTTCCTTATTTTTTGTCATGAGTTTTGGCATCTCACCGAAATGTGCAAATGTGGTATAGGATGGAAACTTCTTTACTTCAACTGGAAAGTTGCGAATATCGAACCAGTCTTTATATTTTGACTCCTCTCCTTTTTCAAGGACATCTTGAAAGGGTGCAAACTTCTCACCGCAATGGTTAAAAACTGCATCCAGCATAACTTTTATATTTCGCTGATGCGCTTTTTGCACCAGTTCCTTCATATCTTCTAATGTTCCAAAATGAGGATCTACTTTATAATAATCAAAGGTGTTGTATTTATGATTGGTATTAGACTCAAAAATGGGTGTTAAATAAATTAGATTGATCCCTAATTCCTGAAGATAATCTAACTTATTGATCATTCCCCTTAAATCTCCTCCCAGCATAGATTGATACGTCACCTGAGCATCCCACGACTGAGTATTTTGCGGGTCATTTTTGGAATCTCCATTGCAAAAACGCTCTGGGAACACTTGATATACAATCGCTCTTTTTGCCCACGCTGGAACTTCAAAAATATCTTGTTCTGTTAAGGTAGTGATCATAAATAATTCTCTTGGTGCTCTTGGATATCTGTTTAAAAACTTGTAATCCCCATAATAGATCACTTTATCTTTTTCTATGATTTCAAAGCAGTATGCCACTCCTAGCAGATCTACCTCTACAATGGCTTCATAATAATCAAACAGATCATCTGCACTTACTTTTTCCATCTCCGCTTCGACTTTATATTGTCCAAAAGCAGCAAGCTCGCTATATTTTTCTGAATACAAGAAATTTACAGTATTCACATCATTTTTTTTCGTACGTAATCTTACAACTAACTCATGCTTCGATAGTGCATAACAATACTCTGAATCATACTTGTGATAGATTGCTTCTTTAAACATCGTATCCTTCCTCTCATTTTCATTCGTTATTTATATATCTACCCCACAAAGAAGAGTTTAAACGGTTAAGTTAATAAGACTTCATCATCAATATAAAAGTCTTTTATTTAACCATCCGACATAAGTCCCCCACTTCTATAAGTGGGGGTGTAGCCGTAAATATCCGTGGGAGTTCAAGCTCAAAAGAGTTTGCAAAACTCTTCCGGATAGTTAATAAACTGTAGCGTAGCGAGGTTTATTCCATTTGACTAGTTATTTTTTGAAGATGCCTTAATTGATCCATGTCACGGATGTTGTGAAAGGGTACTACTCTAGACACCCAGTTATTCCTCTAAGCACTTCAGGAAAAATGCTTGAACTTCATCCATCAAGTCTCGGTTTATATCTTTAGCTAAAGCTCGATCTATCTTCGAGTAAAAATCTTGTTTCACTTCATATGGGATATTCTTTTCATAGCGATCAAAAAGTTCACGATATATAATATTAATTTCATCAATGTACGCATTGGCTGTATGTGAATAAAAAAGATTATTATGTCCGTTACGTCCTGGTTCACTCAGTGATATGGTTTTGACATTTGGATTTTTAATAGCATCTCACATTCAGCATGAATAAATTTCCAAGCATTATTTTATGTAAACATGTATGTGTTTTATCTGTTTGGTCGATTTTCTATATATCAAATATTTTGATGGAGGAATTCGATATGGCAACCAAACAAAAAATGAGAAAAAGA
>CALKRZ010000044.1 GCA_937989765.1 uncultured Clostridia bacterium
AAAAACATCTACCATGTGAGGTAGATGTTTTTTCTATGCGCATTGTTTTTTAGATATCTATGTTTTCTTCCTGAACCGTACTTATTTCCGTTCCACATGCTTCTGACTCCACGACAACTTCTGTGGCTTTACATCTTTTTAGGATAAATAGGATCATATATAAAAACACTGTAATAATAAGCCCATGGGCATACAATCCCAGACCGATTGCCATACCTATGGCAATCAGGATAAATAAAAACGCGGTATCCACTGCTTCTTTGAGTGCTGTACGAAATCGGATAAAACTTCCGAGACCAAAAAGTCCGAATGCTCTAGCTACACTATCCCCTATGATGATCACCATAATCGTACCCGCAAGACAGGTAATGATTTGAGCCTTGGCAAAATTCATTCGCTTTGGATTTGTTGAGATTTCCTTCCATTCTACTAGATGAAAAGCAAGGATACTACCACATAGGGTAGAATATATCAGTTTAAATAAGAAGGTAGCATAGTTTATATCCTTAAATGTCTGTGAAAAACTCATAGATAATTCGTCCATATTACCCCCCATTATTATTGTACTTCATATCCCTCTGTAGATATTTTTAACTGCCGTAGTACGGATTTGGTTTTGTCATAAAAATATTTCTGTACACTCTCCTCATTGATCATTTCTTCCCCTTGATCCATATCATTGTCTAGATAGGGTTTATAAAGTGCCTCCATTTGATTGTATTTTTTTTGATAGTTGCTGTAGGTAAAAAGCTGATTTCTGGGTGTTACAAACTCCTGTAGATACGCTTCATACTGCTTTTTGTATTCATCGATCGCCAAGATCTTATCTACTAGGGGGCGTTTTGTATATTTACCATCTGACAATTCTGCAGCTTGATTATGCCATGTATAGATATTCGCATTGGCGGTATCAAAGGGATGCCATCCTCCTCCTAGTCCATGGTCATAGTCATACGGAATAAACTCGATCTTGCCTATATTATTAAAATATAAATAGTAATTATTTCCCATAGCCCAATAATCATCGGGCATGCCAATGAGTACATTCATAGCTAAAAAGCGTAGAAATCGATCCACTTCAAAATGCGTATCGATATACGCCTTAAAAGCAGCTCCCTCCAAAGAATTTAACTGCTCAATGAAACTGAGAAGCTGCGTATGATCGGGGGTTTCTTCATTGGTGTCAAGATCATAGGCAGGCCTATAGTTTGCGGCAAAGTCTTTTACCCCTATCGCTTTTTGATCTTGAATGGGTTCTAGTGTGGCAGGACCAAAATCCTGCCACAGACATTTGTATAAGTTTCCATCATTGCCTTTTTTGGTAAAACGTTTCGTCAAAAAGCGTTTGTCCACTGGTTCAATACTGGTATACAGTCCAAAGGAGTAATCTTTATCTCCAGTGGTGATCGTAATTCCTGCCGAACCTGTTTTGGGTGCATGAATTTCTGCTCTATTGAGTAGATCATAGTTATATAATTCTCTGATCTGAGATGGATCCTTATTGATATTCCATTTGAGATTGAGTGCTGTCAAGTCACAAAATCGTCTATTTTTAAGACTTTGATATAGGGCTGTATCTTCTTTCAGATCAAAAGTTTCATTAAACTTTATTTTCAAATGGGTTCGCTGTAACTTATTCCCTTCCTGCGGCAAAGTACGGGTCGTATTTCCACGAGTTCTCACCCCTACCATGGGTATAGTCACATCCCCCAGAGGCCCCTTATAGATCAGATCGGCTTTTCGATAGGTACCATTTCTTAAGCTCCCATATTCATGATAATAATCGATCATATCACGGCTGAGCCCATCCCATTCATCCTGTGTAAAAACCAATTGGATTTCATGGACATGATCATGAGAAAAAATCAACTCATAGCCTTTAGGATTAATACTTTCTATGATCTGCTCTTTCAGTTCTTGGTCATTGATTGTCGTCTTTATATTGTCTTGTGCTTCTCTTTGAGCCGCACAGCCACTGAGGATAAAGATACATAGGATCAATAACACCGCTGCCTTGAAGTTTCTTTTCATTATGCTCCCCCTCTGATATACTCATAAAATAAATTGCATTGTCTCCGTATCATTTTACAGAAAAAGACTGCAGATTTCAATGAAATTTGCAGTCTTTATAAAATTTTATTCGGCTTGTAATCCTGCTTGGTTTAAAAGGTTCCATGGTTTATTATAATGCGGTTGGAAGAAGAAATCTACAAAAGCCAGATCATCCATGGTCATTTTATTTTGGATACATACAGATAATGTATTCATACACTGGGTCAGATCTACTTTAGAGATAATCTGTGCGCCCAAAATTCTTCTGGTGTCTTTCTCATACACCACCTTGAGCTTGGCTGTATCATAAGTAGGCATAAACTCAGGACGATAGCTATCTTCTACTGTCACAGTTTTTACAGCAATACCAAAATGCTTTGCGCTACTTTCTGTCAATCCTGTAGAAGAGATATTATAGTCGTAGATCTTAATGCCTGAGGTAGCTTGCGTCCCTTGATAGCTAGTAGTAGGCTTCACTAGATTTCTTGCTACTAAAGTACCCATCCGTACTGCATTGGTGGCCAAAGGAATATATTCATGCGTCCCTGTAGGATTATAGATCACTGCACAGCTATCTCCTGCCGCAAATACATCGGGTACACTGGTACGCATATATTCATCTACAATGATAGCTCCCCCTGGCAAGGTCTCCATCTGTCCTTTTACGAGCTCTGTATTCGGTTTAAATCCGATACACAAGATGACAAGATCTGCTTCATATTCCCCTTTTTCGGTAACTACTTGGGATACTTTACCATCTTGCCCTTCAAACCGAGTCACGGTTTCTCCCAAAGCCAATTTGATCCCATGATCTGTAAATGCTTTTTCAGCTATCTCTGTAAATTCACTATCCAAGTATTTATTCATGATTCGATCTAAGCTGTCTATTACAGTGACTTGTTTTCCATTCATCTCAAATGCTTCCGCTAGCTCTACACCGATATATCCTGCCCCTACCACAATAATATTTTTTGCATCTTTGGCTTTTTCGATGATAGTATTAGAATGATCAAAGTTCTTAGAAAGCACGATGTTTTCAAGATCAATGCCTTCGATCCTCGGCACAATAGGCCATGACCCTGTAGTAATAATGAGCTTATCAAAAGAGTCTTCAAACGCTTCTCCTGTATCTAGATTGCGAACCTGTAGGGTTTTAGCTTTCAGATCTGTAGAAAGCACATCATGGCGCATCTTTGTATGTACACCTAATTCTGCTAGTTTTTCTGGGGAACAATAAAATAATCCTTTGGGGTCTTTTACGACTCCACCTACATATAGGGCAATTCCACAGGATAAAAAGGAAATGTTATTGTTTCTTTCATATACAGTGATTTCTGCATCTGGATATAACCGAGCCGTATTTAATATTGTTGCTGTACCCGCATGGGTACAACCAATGACCACTACTTTCATAAAATTCCTCCTACTCTTTTTAGATCTTTTTTTCTTTCGTTTTTCACTCTATTTTTATTATACAATATGCTCTTTGGATATTCAATCTTAATTAAGAAATATTCTCTCTTTTTTATACATCTATACACATATTTCTAGTTTACCTATTTTTTTAGAATATATGAAAAAAATGCTGTCTATTTAAAAAATAGACAGCAGAAAAATGGGGTAATTTAAAAAGAAATACTACAATATCTACAATTGTAAACGTTGTCAGAGCCTTTGTCAATAGGTTTAGTGAAATGAGCGCCAAAAATCTCCATCAAATGCAACAATATCTTTTATTTCATCAAAAGGTATTGTAAATGTTGGAAAACCTGCTGCATAAGGAGCAATCTCATACGGTGTAAAATAGATATGCAGTGCATTTTCTGTTATAAAAAATGGTTGATCTTCTTTTATTTCTTTGAAAGCATCTGGCCATATATACGAATCTTCCCCTTGCTCTTTGATTTGCTTTTTGATGATACTACTCAGACGCTTTACATAGTCTTCTCCAGCTCTAAACAAGTCCTTTAACTCATAAAACTGCCCTGTTATAAGATCTATGTGCGTGTAGATCTGCGTAGGCATCCCATGTGCCGCTCCAAATGGGTAATGATATCCATCTATGCGTATGACTACTAACTGCTTTCTAAAAAATTTCACAATAAAGTCACCGTCATAGCTATACTCTAGTACTGCACCTTCCTCTATTCCTTCTGCCCCTGCTAGTGTTTTCAGTTTTTCATTCACGGTTTGCTGCACTATGGGATTCTTTATTCCTTCTATTCGCGGATAGTATACTAGATAACTTCTGGTAGGCATATATTTTTCTTCTTTGACTATATAACTGCGGTCTATGGGCAATGTTCGATCTTCTTTCCAGATGATCCTACCCGACAAATCTACATACATAATCCTACGGTCCACACTTGCTCTGATCAAACCATTGGAAAAAATCAAGCTGCCTGCTCCTTTTACCATGGGCAGTTTTTCTACCCGCCTTCCTGATGAATCGATAAAAAAGGTAGTTTTTCCATCATTGGCAGAAGCACATGCCTTTTCATAATATCTGTTATCATACTTTGTAATATCATAATAGATAAAATCTGTAAGCATACGTCCATCTAAGTCTGCAATAGCATACCGAGAACCCCCAAATGAATTTTCAGGATGAATGGGCACCCCTACGGCAGCACGATTTTCTCCTATCAGGCGAATATCATTATATTGTAGTGGAATAATGATTTTGCCCGATCTATCAATCAAACCGTATTTAGGCATATACTGCTCATATGCAGTCACTACAGCTCTGCCATTTTGGAACTGTCCTGCCCCCTCAAACTGAGGAGGTATCACTACATTGGAGGAGGTATCTATATATCCATACTTATCTTCCATCGTTTTTTTGA
>CALKRZ010000045.1 GCA_937989765.1 uncultured Clostridia bacterium
CACTTCCATAATATATAGCAGGAACGCCTGGTATTGTAAATAACGCTATATATAAAGGGTATAAATGAGATGATTTGTTTAATCTACTTGCGATCCGATCTACATCATGATTATCCACAAAATTATATAAGGGTAGATCTCGATACATGCCTCCGCTTCCAAATTCACGATTCAAGGAATGTGCTAATTCAAAATAGTTCTTATCATTATGACTCGAGTATAAGCCCTTATAACATTCATAATTCGTAGTAGATTGTAGCATATCATCATTGGCAATCCGTCTATAATCCCCATGGATTATTTCCCCGATCAACCAAAAATCATTTTTTATACTTCTACAATGTTGGTTCAATGCCTGCAAAAAATGTGTATCCAGTGAATAGGCTACATCTAGGCGAATTCCATCAATATGTAACTGCTGCATCCAGTAAGAAACAGCTTCTAGTAAATGCATCTTCGTATCATAATTCTGTAAGTTTAGTTTTACAAGTTCATAATGACCTTCCCAAGGTTCATACCTAAAATTGTCTTGATAAGGACTGCTCTGATTAAAATCTAAATAAAACCAGTCCTTATAGGGTGAATTTTGACCATTTTTACATACATCTTGGAAAGCCCAAAAATCTCTTCCCACATGATGAAATACGCCATCTAATACGACTCTAATACCATGATTATGCAGTCTTTCTACCAGTCTTTTAAAACACGCCTCATCTCCCAACCTTCGATCAATGCGAAAATAGTCAGCCGTATCATACCCATGATATTTGGATTCAAATATGGGTCCTAGATAAACAGCGTTCATTCCTAACTCTTTTATATGGATAATCCACTCTTCGTTGATTTCTTCAAATCTTAATACAGGTTGTGAATAAAAATCATTTTCGTATAAAGCGCCACAAAATCCTAATGGGTATATATGATAAAACATTGCATCTTGTAAATGATTCATATAAATGCCTCCCTAAATTATATATTGATATTTTTATATACCACTTGGTATATAAGCTATAAAAAAAAGAACTCTAAAAAATCATGAAAAAATACCATGCATAAATTGATGCACTACTTTAAATCCTATCTCATCTGTTATATCCAGTTCATGCGTAAAAGAAAGCCTAATATAGGTATTAACAATGCCCATAAAAGAAGCCGCATATTCCCTGTGCCTCCCTTTCATATTCCCATGATCTTTCGCAGCAGCCAAAAATAGCTTCTGAAGAAAGTCATCTTCTTGTTCTAATAAAGGACGTATCACCGTATAAGATTCACTTTCTGTAAAACTATACATCATGGATAACTTCATCCTACAAAAGCTTTCATCAAACTGCGCATAGTTAAAATAAGTCTTCACAAGTTTAAATAATGTGAAAGATACATCTGCTTCATATATGCATGGATCAAAGATCATTCGCTTCATTACATCCGCCTTGATCTTACAGATCTCTTCCAAAACCCCTTTTTTGCTCCCAAAATAATAATATAATGTAGGTTTTGTAATACCTGCTGCTTCTGTAATTTGCTGTACACTAACCGCATCATACCCTCGACTGGCAAAGAGATTTACAGCACAGTCCATAATTGTAGTTTTATTATCCATATCATCACCCCATTTTCTATTGGAACAAATTCAGTATACCATTCGGTATACTGAATGTCAATAGTATATAAAAAATTAGAGATGCAAAAAACCCTATATCCAAATAAAATGGCATAGGGTTTTTTTGCATTATATGGTTATTTTCTTTTGATATATTTGCGCGTATCTACTGCTACAGCCGCAATGATAATCAAACCTTTGATGATATACTGTAGATAGGGGTTGACGCCAATGAAGGCTAAACCATAGTTGATGACTTGGAAGATCAATACCCCCGTGACAACACCGCCTACACTACCAATCCCTCCACTAAAGGAGACTCCACCTACAACGCAGGCAGCAATAGCATCTAGTTCATACATATTACCTGTATTATTCGTCGCACTACCTACACGAGCAGCTTCTAAAGCGCCAGCAAAACCGTATAAAGCACTAGCAAGCGTATACACGATCAAAATTGTTTTAACTAAGCTTACACCGGATACCACTGCTGCTTCTGGATTTCCACCTACAGCAAAGATATTTTTTCCAAGTCGAGTTTTGTTCCATAAAATCCATATGAATACCGTAACAACAGTGGCATAAATAACCAAGTAAGGGAGCATGAATCCTCCGATATTAAAACTTCCTTGGGCAAAATTCATATATCTTGCATCTAAGCCCCCAATAGGCTGTGCGCCATAGGGAGGGCGATCATAATAAATCGAGTTAATTCCATAGATAATAATCATAGAACCTAATGTAGCAATAAAGGGGGTTACATTTAATTTGGCAACCACAAAACCATTGATGAACCCAAAAACTGCTGTAATTATAATAACAAGTAAGATAGGTACAAAAATAGGTAACACAGGCAAATCAGGATACATCCGATAGGCATAGGTGGGTGCTTGTAGTAAAGATGCAGATACAACTGCTGCTACCCCGACTTGTCTACCTGCTGAAAGATCCGTACCCTGGGTAATAATCAACGCGCCTACCCCTAATGCAATAATAATTCGAGTAGATGCCTGGGTAAGAATATTACGAAAGTTATTCACAGAAAGGAAATCTGGAGAAATTACAATAATAATAAACAAAAGTAAAAATAAAACTAAAAAGATTGCATTATTCATACACCATGTAAGTGCACTTTTTTTATTAATCCCCCTGGCTTTGTTTGTTATTGAGTTTAACATTGCGAACCACTCCCTCATAGAACATTTTGTAAAATATCTGCTTTATACTTCGAACACTGCTATTGATTGTGACAATTTGTTTAACATTTTTGTCATTTCATGAATAGAATCTGCCACTTCTTCCATAGCTGCTGTCTGCATTTCAGTGGATGCACATATTTCTTCTGTCGCAGCCGCTGATTCTTCTGCCACGGTAGATACATTTTGCATAGCGCCTAGTACACCATTCTTGGCTGTGTCTATGCCTAATACATCTTGATTTAATAACTGAATCTGTTTTGTTACTTCATCTACAGAAATCTTTATGTTTTCAAATGCTATTTTGGTCTGTCCCAAAGATAAATTAGCCACCCGAACGATCTCTTTCGTCTTATCTGCAGTTTCATTGGTATATGAGATCACTTCAATGATTTCACCTACGATGATTCGTATCTCATCGGCAGCTTTAGAAGACTGCTCAGCTAATTTTCTTACTTCATTGGCTACTACTGCAAATCCTTTTCCATGTTCTCCAGCTCTAGCTGCCTCAATGGCTGCATTTAGAGACAATAAATTGGTCTGATCTGTAATTGATTTGATCGTATCAATAATCGTTTCTATTGATTTAGACTTTTTTGACAGATTTTCGATATTATCCACAATATTCATAGCTGCTTCCGTATTCTCTGATAATTTACTTTCTAAATCTATGATAGAAAGTAATCCAGATTGATTCTTATCTTTCATATCCAGCGTACTCTTTACAGAAGCTTCTAGCCTTCCTGTAACATCACTAATATTATGGGCTAACTTTTCTGTCATTTCTAATCCATGTCCACTTTCTTTCGCCTGATCACTCGCACCCGCTGCAATATCTTCGATAGTTTTCCCAATCTCACCACTTGAAAGGCTTACTTGATCCGCAGAAGATACGATTAGTTCTGAGGTATCTGTTAATTGCCCAATAATAGCTTTGGTATCTAGTACCAAGCAGCGGATATTCCCTAGCATATTATTAAAGCTAAGTCCGATCATTCCTACTTCATCTTTTTCTTTAATGTTCAAGTTAATATTTAACTTTCCTTTGCCTGCTTCTTCCATGGCATAGACTACTTTTTTCAAAGGATTTGTCACTAATTTGGTGATAGAAAAAGTAATAGTAGCAAAAGATATAAAAAGCATACTGATTAGAACTATAATTACACTTTGTTTTAAGGCATTCAAAGGACCATTGATGTCTTCCGTAGGTATCGCAACTACCACCATGATGCTTCCAAATTTTTGATGTACTGCATAGATTTGTTGATTGTTATGGGTATAAGTCAATGTACCTTCCTCTTGTTCTAGTAATTTTTTACCCCACGCATACTCATTCAAATCTACTCCTATAGAATTACTCTCTGGATGGATCACGATCTTTCCATCTGGATGAACAAAATAAGCATAGCCGCCTTTACCTACCTTAATATTCTCTACTAAGTCTTGAATTCTGGAAGGATATGTGACCATCATATATGAGATAACCTCTAATTGATTTTGGGCTTGATCTGTAATTTGGGTCATAATAATATGACGTGCTTTCCAATAGCTGAAAGAACCTAATACTAAAATACCCACCATTGTAATGAGTAAAACAGGAATTAGTATCTTCGTACGGAGCTTCATACAGTAACCTCCTATCACCATCATTCTATAACATTATAGGTATTTAGCAGATAATCTTAGGATTTCCTCTTGATTTGTATTCTTCGTTTCTACGATTCCACCCACGCGACCATTACTCATAACAAGTATACGATCTGTAATACCTAACAGTTCTGGCATTTCAGAAGATACCATGATAATTCCTTTATCCTTTTTGGCTAGCTCAATCATTAATTGATATATTTCGAATTTAGCGCCTACATCAATGCCTCGAGTTGGTTCATCTAACATAAGAATCTCTGGTTGCGTCAAAAGCCAACGACCAATAATTACTTTCTGCTGATTACCACCTGATAATGAATTAATAAGCGTTTTTTGGGATGGCGTTTTGACACGCATGCTATCAATGACCCATTGGGTATCTTTATCACATTTGGTCTCATCAAGAAGTACATATTTTCCCACATATTCTTCCATATTCGCAATTACAGCATTAAAGTTAATATTGAGCATTCCAAAAATCCCTGTGGATCTTCGTTCCTCTGTAACCAACGCAAAACGATTTTTTATCGCATCATGAGAAGAATCATTGTGGATCTCTTTGCCATGCAAAAATACTTTGCCCGATTCAACATGTCTAATACCAAATAAACATTCAACAATCTCTGTTCTCTTCGATCCAACTAAACCTGCAATCCCAAGAATCTCTCCTTTTCGGAGTTCAAAGGATACCTCTTGAATAGAAGGCTGATACATTGCTGTGAGCTTTTCTACTTTTAGAATAGTTTCCCCAGGGATATTTGTTTTTTCTGGGAAACGATGGGTCAAATCCCGTCCAACCATTAAGTTAATAATCTTATCTGTCGTCAGCTCATGGGCTGGCTGTGTAGAAATCCATTTGCCATCTCTCATAATCGTTACATCATCAGAGATCTGGAGAATCTCTTCCATCTTATGAGATATATAGATGATTCCTACATTTCTTTCTTTTAAGGTTCTAATGATTTTAAATAAGTGCGCTACTTCTTTTTCTGTCAAAGAAGACGTAGGTTCATCCATGACAATGATCTTGGAGTTATAGGATACTGCCTTTGCAATCTCTACCATCTGCATTTCAGATACAGATAATTTACCTACTTTTACTCTAGGATCTAACTGGATATCTAATTGTTCAAAGATCTTTTTGGTATCGTCATACATCTTATCTTCATCAATAAAAAGCCCTTTCTGGGGATAACGGCCCAACCAGATATTGTCCATAATATTTCTCTGACGTACCTGATTTAACTCCTGATGCACCATGGATACTCCGTTATCTAAAGCTTGTTTTGCAGAAGTAAAATTCACTTTTTTTCCTTCTAAATATATTTCGCCTTCATCTGCATAATAAATACCAAATAAACATTTCATTAGGGTAGACTTTCCTGCTCCATTTTCTCCCATAAGAGCATGTACTGTTCCCGCCCTTACTTTTAACTGTACATCATCCAAAGCCTTTACACCAGGAAATTGCTTGGATATGTTTTTTACATCTAAGAGACATGGTTCATTACTTTTTAGTTCTGCATTATTGACCATAGTTACACCCCATTCTATATGCCTATCTAATAAATAAGGATGCAAGCATATGCATCCTTATTTGTCATATAAATCATATAATACTCAATGTTACGGAAGACTCTTATTTGTATGCTTCTTCAGCTACAGCTAGATTATCTTTGGTAATTGCTACATAAGGAACACGAACTGCTTTATTTTCATCTAATTTCCATGCAGTTCCTTCTAATGGATCTTTACCTAATGCCGCGTTAATTGCTAAGTCAGTAGCCGCTGTACCTTGATTTTTTGCATCATTTAATACTGTACCTAACATTAATCCGTTTTTGATTTGATCTAATGCATCTGGAATCGCATCTACCCCTACAACTGGAAGATATTTATCATTTGTGAAATATCCATTTGCTTTCAAGGATTGAACAGCACCTAAAGCCATACCATCATTGTTAGCCAGTACAAATTCTATTTTGTCTCCATGTTTTGCAATCCAAGCATCCATTAATTCTTTACCTTTTACTGTATCCCACATACCTGTTTGAAGTTCTAACTCTTCTACGTCGATGCCAGCTTCTCTAATTGTATCTACTGCAAATTTTGTACGCGCTTCTGCATCTGGATGTCCTGGTTCACCTTTTAATAATACATACTGGAGTTTGCCATCACCATTTCTATCAAAGTTTGGATTTGCCTTCCAAGCGTCTGCAACGATATTTCCTTGGATCACGCCAGCTTCTGCTGATGCAGTACCTACATACCAAGTCTTATCGTAGCTTTGCAGTACAGCTGCGTCTGGTTCTTTGTTAAAGAATACAACCGGCAAGTTAGCTGCTTGTGCTTTAGAAATAATCGCTGGAGCTGCTTGAGGATCTACCAAGTTAATTGCTAATGCTTTTACACCTTTAGAAATCATCATCTCTACTTGTTCATTTTGTTTTGATTGGTCGTTTTGAGAGTCATTTAATATCAATTCCGCTCTATCTTTTGCACTTGTTTCAATAGCACGTCGTACGAAAGACATAAAGTTATCATCAAACTTATAAATGGTAACCCCAACTTTTGGCAATCCGCCACCGGTAGCACCCGTTCCTGCTTTACCACCACAAGCTGCCAAAGATCCTACAAGTACAACTGCTGTTGCTAATGCTGTAATTCTTTTCATGTTCAAATTCCCCCTTAAATTGTTTGATAATATTGAGAAAACCTTTTCTTTGATGTTTTTATTTTACTAAATCTCTACTAAAATGTCAACATATTTTGTTTTACTCAATGTAAAAACTTTGTCGAAATACACAAGGCATATCTTAGACAAGTTTCGCACAACTGCTATGTTTACTTATGTAAATCACATTTTTTTAATAGTAATTGCTAATATTTATTTAGAAAACCTTTTCCTAATTCATATATTATCTGTTCTACATTCTATATTTCCAAAGTATAAACTATACAAAACTTCGCATTTACATCGGTATATCTGTGGACTTTTGGATTTTTTTTTCTTTTTGTATCGCCCATAATTCATGATAAGAAACACCTGTTAACTCTTCACAAATCGCTTTCGTATTTTGATCTGCGTTTTCTGACTTTCCTCCATTGATTCGTCTTCTGACTTCGTTCATTAGTATGCCATGTTTTTCTTCTGTCATCGTATATTTGAGAGAAAATAAAGCTGCAAGCAGAATACAAAAAAGCGGAACCACTCCAAATAAGAGTTTAATGCCAAGGATCGTTCCTGCACTTTGTATGATGATCTCGCCTGCTCTCTCGGGTCGAGCATACCCGATCATCTGCAACAGTACTCCAATCAATCCTATGGAAATACCATTTGCAATTTTTCTTAACAAAGTAGCCATACCCGAGTATACTCCCTCTCGGCGCCTTCCCGTGATCATCTGATCCACATCAGAAATATCAGGCAGTATAGACCATGGAACAAGCACTGCCGCTGAAGTTCCAAATCCACTCATAGCAGCTACAAGATATACCCATACAACCGAAGATTCAGGTGTCAGAAAAAGAGAAGTAAGCAAGGCAACGCCCCATACAGTAAAACCGATTTTATAGGGTGTAGTTTTCTTAAATTTTTTCGATATATACATATGCAGAGGCATGACAATGAGTTGGGTAATTAATAAAGTTCCAAGCACTAAAGAAAATTCCTTGGGTCGGTGTAAGCAGGCAGTTAAATAGTATATAAATATAGTCGTCAAAAAATCAACTGCAGCTTGTCCACAAATAAAAATCCCTGAATGAATACGAAAGCTCTTATTGCGAAATACAGTTTTGAGCTCTCCCCACACTGAACTACTCCTATCACTTTCTGGCGCTTTCTGACTTTCCCATGTGCCGAAGTAAACAATAAGCCATACTACTGCATAAATAGAGGCAAATATAAGTGCCATGATCAAGTATCCTTTTTTGATATCCACGCCAAATCTATTAATAATCATCATAGGAAGGACACCTGCAGCAATAGCAGAACAAATGGAGAAAATCATCCTCACACCCGTATACGATGTTCTATCACCATATTCTGTGACCATTTCTGGAAGAATTGAATTATAAGGAATCATAACCATTGTAAAAGATGTATTGAACAAAAGATACATAAAGGTATAGTATACAAACAGTCCTGTTGCAGAGCTAATACCAAAGGAAAACCATAGCGCTGTGAAGGATAAAAATACGGGCATGATCCCTAATAAGAAGTATATCTTCCTTCTCCCAAATTTTGATTGGGTACGATCCGATAAAAAACCCATCAGTGGATCTGATATCGCATCCCACACTTTACCGATCATTATAATACCTCCTGCAAGTGCAGGACTCATTAATTCTACATCTGTTAAATAGTTCAAAAACAAAAGACTGATGAGTAAAAAGGCACCCCCGCCAAATATATCTCCACAGCCATACATAAGTTTACTACCCAAACTGTTCTTATTATTTTTCATCATATTCCCCCTTCTTACTTTTTTCTGATTCTTTTAAAAATAATCATCTCCTCTTATTCATACTTTTCAATGTTATAAAGGTTTTTGTGATACTGTGTAAATTCTAAATGCTATGACTTTTATTCCATTGTATATCAGTACTTGATAATTCTCAAGCAAATTATAGATGAACTTTAATAAAAATAGGCATACAAAAAGTCGCCCTAGAGGCGACTTTTTGTATGCCATTACTTATACTTCAGCTTCATAAATAAGATTGCAACTGCGAATATAAGCGTAATTACATTGGCAATAATTATAGGAAAATCTTTAATAGCTAGGCCATATACCAGCCAAAGTAGTACGCCTGAAGCAAACATACTATACATTCCAAGCGAAATACTTTTAGTATCTTTATCCCGAATCGTTTTTATAGCCTGGGGCAAAAAAGAAAATGTGGTTAACGCTGCTGCCAGTAAACCTATAAACTTCATATGTTTTTCCTCCAAAGTATGTATATCTATTTAATCATCTCAATGACTGTATCTTTTGCTTCTACCGTAAATTCTATGCTTGTGTCTGTAGTTTTACTAGGTACCCTATTTCCATCTATTTTGATTGCTTTGATGGTGGGATCATGAATCACAAAAGTAAAAGTACTATACTTATGAGCATATCCTTCTTGTAAAAGTGCTACACTCAGTTTACATATTTCTCCCTGCTCCATAGAAAATTCATAGATATTGAATTCCCCTGTTTGATACTTATAGCTTTCTCCATCATCTTGATAATGCAAGGTTTTGCCTTCTCCTGCATATACATCTAGACGAAGATTCGTAATCTCTCTTTGTCCCACATAAGACTGCTCTGGATATAGAGGAATTATACTGCCCGCTTTCATATAAATAGGACATAGATCTACTGGCGCTTCTCTCATGATATACTTACCGCCCACTATTTCTTCTTTTGTCCAATAATCGATCCATCTTCCCTCTGGGAGATACAAAGACCTAACCACTTGCCCCTGCTGTACCACGGGCGCTACTAGAATATTTTCTCCTACCATAAATTGATCATTTAATTCATAAGTTTTCTCATCATTTTGATAGTGTAGAAACAAGGGTCGAATGATGGGCATTCCTGTTTTTTCACACTGTGCCATGAGATCGTATAAATACGGTATCCACTGATATCGCAGTTTAATATATTTTCGATTGATATCTTCTGTCTGTTCATCAAATACCCAAGGCTCTTGATCTCTGGTACCGGCTGCAGCGTGATTTCTAAATAATGGAGTAAAGCATCCCACCTGTATCCACCTAGATAAAAGCTCCCCAGTACAGTCAAAACCAAATCCGCCTACATCCGTTCCACAAAATGCCATCCCACTAAGCCCGAGATTGATCAGCATAGGAACAGACATACGAAGATGCTCCCACAAGCTTTGATTATCCCCTGTCCACGCAGTAGAGTACTTTTGAGTACCTGCATAACAGGCTCTAGTAATGACAAAGGGCCTTTTTTGGGTATGTTTTTTGATCCCTTCATAAGTCGCCTTTGACATTAAGTGTCCATATACATTGTGGATCTCCCTATGATCTGTAGGATATCCGTCATTTTTAAATTGCACATCATCTGGAAGCGGTCCCTTAAAGCTTGCGGGTTCATTCATATCATTCCAAATCCCAGCGATCCCTACATCCATCATGATCTTTTGGTTTTCTGCCCACCATGTACGTACCCTTTCATCCGAGAAATCTGGGAATACCGAATCTCCTGGCCATACTTGATTGACATAGGGTATTCCATCTTTATCTGTTGCAAAATATCCCTGTTCGATTCCTTCATCATATATAGTATATCCCTTATCCTTTTTAACTCCGGGATCAATGATGGTGACCACCTTAAATCCCTGTTCTTTGAGTTTTTGTATCGTATCTTTAAAATCTGCAAACTTTTCCTTGTCCCAGGTAAATACACGAAATCCATCCATATAGTCAATATCTAGATACAGCACATCACAGGGTATATCTCTTTTTCTAAAATTATCTGCAATCTCCCATAGTCTGCTCTCTGGAGTATAACTCCAACGGCATTGCTGATATCCTAATGTCCACAATTGGGGTAGGGGCATATGACCCGTTAATCCTGTGTATCCTTTTATTACATCTGCCACCTGGGGTCCATAAATAAAGTAGTAGTCCAAATTGCCGTCTTCTGCTCCAAAGCAGTAGTACTTACTATTTTCTTTGCCTAGATCGAAAAAGGACTCATGCGTATTATCAAAAAATATACCAAAAGCAGTTTGCTGCTGTAGCGTAATAAAAAATGGGATGGATTTATATAACACTTCAAAGCTTTCTACATGGGGTTCCGGATTATCTGTATTCCACATACGATAGCGATATCCTTTTTTATTTAAATGCCCTGTCTTTTCTCCTAGTCCATAAAAATATTCTGTACCCTTCATTTTTTTTACTACTTCTATTTTGCTGTTCTTTTTATTTTTTTGAACCACATGCCCTTCCGCTTCTGCCATACCCCAGTCTCCATGACGAACAAATGGATTTCTTTCCTCTCTATAGTCTTCACATAGCAGTACTCCCTGTACATCATATATATCGACCTTAAAATCATGGCAAACTACAATAGTAAGAAGCTCAGTCTTAATGACAACGTTTTCATTTTCTTCCAAAACTTCTATTCTTCCAGGATTTATCTGCCTATTTTCAATTGCTTTTGATAATTTTTCTTCTCGCTTTATTGGGGAAAAAAAATTAACAATCCCAGGAGTCATTACTTCTACTACCCCTCGGCCTTCTTCAAAGACAAAACAGATCTTATTTCCTTCTTGGGTAAAGCGTAAGAGCTTACCGAACATTTCCATCCCTCCATGATAAAATATATTTTTAGTGTACCATCTTGTCTTCTAAATGACAATCCGTTTCCACTGTTTTATAAAAATATTAGCTAAAAAATAAAGAGACCATAAAGAATAAATCCTTTATGGTCTCTTTTGATTACTCATATGTCGAATGGTTATATTCTTTCTCGTTCTTCAAAGTGCGTATGAAGGATTTTATGTGCCAATTCTCCAAAAGGTTCCCCTAGATATGTTTTATATAATTCTAGGATCTCTTTGTTTTCATGGGATTTCCTCACTGGCTTTCGTCTGTCTTCTTCATAAATGGCATCTATACGCTTTTTCACCACTTCCTCATTGCCGTGGTGATAGGGCTGTCCGCCTCCACCTACACAGCCTCCTGGACATGCCATGATCTCTATCGCATGATAATCTGCTTTGCCATCTCTGATCTCTTCTAGAATCACGCGTGCATTTCCCAGACCACTGGCGATGCCGATCTTTAACTCTTGATCTCCTATCTTAACGGTTGCCTTTCGGATGGCTTCCTTGCCTCGCAATTGTTCAAACTCTACATTTTCTAGGGTTTCTCCTGTCATCCATTCATAAGCAGTTCGAACAGCTGCTTCGATGACCCCTCCTGCTGTACCAAAAATCACAGATGCACCCGTGCTTTCCCCTAACGGACTGTCAAATTCACTATCTGGAAGTCGAGTAAACTCAATGCCTGCTTCCTTAATCATAGCACCGAGTTCTCTGGTAGTGATGACAATATCTACATTATTATGTTCATCCTTGGTCAATTCTGGACGCTTCGCCTCTGCTTTTTTGGCGATACAGGGCATAATCGATACCACTACGATATTATTCGGATCGATCCCATTTTTTTCTGCATAATAGGTTTTGGCGATCGTACCAAACATAATATGTGGGGATTTACAGGTAGAAGGAATATGAATAAGCTCTGGGAATTGATGTTCAATAAACTTTACCCAAGCAGGACAGCAATTGGTTAATATGGGTAGGGTTTTATTATTTTTGAGTCTATAAATTAGCTCTGCGGCTTCTTCCATAATGGTTAAATCAGCGCCAAAATCTGTATCAAATACTGCGTCAAATCTCATGCGCTTTAGCGCGGTAACCATCTTTCCTGTCACGATGGTACCTGCTTCCATCCCAAGTAATTCTCCCAGTGCTACGCGAATCGCAGGTGCTGTCTGCACGATCACATGCTTGTCTGGATCATTTAATGCTTCCCATACCTTATCGGTATGATAGACTTCTGTGAGCGCTGCCGTAGGGCATACCTGTACACATTGACCACAGTAGGTACAGGAAGTTTCTACCATCGGCATATTCGCAAAGGGACCCACAAATGCATTAAATCCTCGTCCGATCCCTGATAAAATGCCACAGGTTTGCACTTTATTACACGCCGTTTCACATCGTCTGCAGTAGATACATTTATTAGAATCTTTTACGATGGCATCACTAGATAGATCTTTGGGATATGCCATCCTCTCTCCTTCCCACCGAATCTCTCGTACATTTAGTTCTTCTGCTAAAGCTTGGAGCTCACACTCTAGATTTTTGGGACATGTAAAACATTCATTGGGGTGATTGGATAAAAGAAGCTCTACCGCCATTCTGCGTGCCGTAATGGAACGAAGGGTATCTGTACGCACAGCCATTCCATCGGTCATTTTGGTCACACAGGAAGGGACTAATTTATTTCGATTATTTCTAGCATCCACTAACTCTACCATACATACTCTACAGGATGCAGTTTGATTGTAAAGCTGCAGATCATGTAGGTCTAAGTGGCAGAGGGTAGGAATTTTTACGCCTGCTTCATGTGCTGCTTCGAGTACTGTGATACCTTCTGGAACGGTTAGTTTTTGATCATTAATCTGTACCTGAATCATTTTTGGGCTTTCTTTATTTTCGTTTCCAGCCATATACTCACCTCTCTTCTTTTACGATTTTATACCGATTTTATTTTTGGGTACATATTTCCCTTCTCCCTGCGGATGATCTTCATCTGTAATAAATGCCAAATATTCATTCCAAAAATGTTTCATCGTACTGATAATGGGATTGGGCGCTGTTTGACAAAGACCGCATAAGGAGCTGTCTTTCACCATATAAGATAATTGCTTCATCGCGTCCAAATCAGCCATCGTCCCTTTGCCACTCGTGATCTTATGAAGCATTTCAAAAAGCCTTTTGGTGCCGATTCGTCCAGGCCCACATCTACCACACGCTTCATCCATCGTAAACTCTAGGTAGAACTTTGCTATATTGACCATATTATCATCTTCATCCATCACGATCATACCACCAGAACCCATCATAGAACCTTTCTCCAAAAGACTGTCATAGTCTATAGGGGTATCCAGTCCTTCTTCTGTAATGACTCCACCGGAGGGTCCTCCCGTCTGTACTGCTTTAAATTTCTTTCCTTTGGGAATGCCTCCCCCGATTTCAAATATAATCTCGCGAAGCGTAATCCCCATAGGCACTTCTACGAGACCTACATTATTGATTTTGCCTGCCAAGGCAAAGACTTTTGTACCTTTACTTTTTTCCGTACCCATAGAGGCGAACCAGTCTGCTCCTTTTGACAGGATCACTGGAATATTGGCAAACGTCTCTACATTATTCACACAGGTAGGATGTCCCCAGTACCCCTCTTCTGCTGGATAAGGAGGCTTATAGTTCGGCTCTCCCCTTTTTCCTTCACAAGAATTGATCAGGGCTGTTTCTTCTCCACAAACAAATGCACCTGCTCCATATTTTAGCGTAATATCAAAACTAAAATCCGTACCAAAGATGTTCTTACCTAATAGACCTAGTTCTCTGGCTTGCGTAAGTGCTGTGTTTAAACGTGATATCGCCAAGGGATATTCTGCACGAATATATATAATCCCTTTGTCTGCGCCAATCGCATATCCACCAATCGTCATGGCTTCTAGCACACTATGAGGATCTCCTTCTAATATACTCCGATCCATAAAAGCACCTGGATCTCCTTCATCTGCATTACAAATAATGAATTTAGTATCACTTTGTTGTTTTTTGGTGATCTCCCATTTTAAACCCGTAGGAAAGCCTCCACCTCCACGGCCCCGAAGTCCAGATTTTTTGATAATGTCAATTACGGCATCCTGTGACATTTCTGTGATGGCTTTGCCGAGCGGTTCATATCCTCCTAATGCTATGTATTCATAAATATCTTCTGGATTGATTAATCCGCAATTTCGAAGTGCCACTCGGAGTTGTTTTTTATAAAAAGACATCTCTTCTTGCTTATCTACCTTTTGTTTCTGTCGTGGATCTTCAAATAAAAGTCGTTCCACTTTTCTTCCTTTGACAATATGCTCATCCACAATATCCTTGGCATCTTTAGGTCCTACACGAACATAAAACACATTATCTGGCTCAATCTTTACGATAGGCCCCTGTTCACAAAAACCAAAACATCCTGTTTTGACTACCTTTACTTCCTCTGCATATCCCCTCGCTTTGACGAGTACCTCAAGATTCTTTATGACTTTTTC
>CALKRZ010000046.1 GCA_937989765.1 uncultured Clostridia bacterium
CTCTTTTTGGATCTCTGCAAGAGTATGTTATTCTGCAAAGTAGTATGCTTTTTTGTATAGATCAACCAGTTCAGATATCAGAGGAAGTCGTGGGTTGGCTGGAGTACACTGATCTTCAAACGCTTTATCAGCCAAATAATCCACTTTAGATAAGAATGCTTTTTCTTCTACGCCACAAGCTCTGATACTTAATGGCATATTTAATTCTTTCATCAAGTTACGAATCGCTTTTACAAGAGAGGCTACGCCTTCTTCAGGTGTAGAGGCAGGCAATCCTAAATGTCTTGCGATTTCTGCATATTTTTCTGGTGCAATATAATGTTCATATTTAGCGAAGGATACAAATTTTGTGGGAGAAGCCACACCATTATATTCTACTACTAAAGGAAGTAGTACTGCATTGGCACGACCGTGAGGCACATGGAACTCGCCACCTAATTTGTGCGCCAAGGAGTGGTTAATACCTAGAAAAGCATTGGTAAATGCCATACCAGCGATACAAGATGCATTATGCATTTTTTCACGGGCTAAACGACTGCTTCCATTTCTATAAGCTTCAGGTAAATACTTGAATACAAGTTCAATGGCTTTCATGGCAAGCGCATCCGTGTAGTCAGAAGCCAAGATAGACACATATGCTTCAATAGCATGTGTTAATACGTCAATACCGGTATCTGCTGTTACAGCAGGAGGCACTGTCATTACAAAGTCTGGATCAATAATTGCCACATCTGGAGTTAACTCATAATCAGCGAGAGGATATTTGATATTTTTTTCTTTGTCAGTAATAACTGCAAAAGAAGTTACTTCTGATCCAGTACCGGATGTAGTAGGTATCGCTACGAATTGAGCTTTTTTACCCATGGTAGGGAATTTATATACACGTTTTCTGATATCTAAGAATTTTTGGGACATACGACTAAAGTCAGCATCTGGATTTTCATAGAATAACCACATTGCTTTAGCAGCATCCATAGGAGAACCACCACCTAGCGCAATGATTACATCTGGTTTAAAGTTTCTTAAGGCTTCAGCGCCTTTGCGTACGGTTTCTACAGATGGATCAGGTTCTACATCACTGAAAATTTCACAGTGTACATAATCACTTCTTTTTCTCAAATGATATAAAAGTTTATCTACATAGCCAAGTTTGAGCATAAATTCATCTGTAATGATAGCAGCACGGCTGATGTTTGGCATTTTTTCCAGGTATTGAACAGAACCAAATTCAAAGTAGATTTTTTCTGGAATCTTAAACCACTGCATATTCACTCTTCGCTTCGCCACCCTTTTCTTATTGATTAAGTTTACAGCTGTTACGTTAGAAGTAGTAGAGTTGCGTCCATAAGAACCACAGCCTAAGGTCAAAGAAGGCATATTTGTATTATAAATATCACCGATCGCTCCGTGAGTAGAAGGAGAATTTACGATAATACGTCCAGTTTTAAGTCGTTTGGAGAATTCTTCGATGATCGCTTCATCTTCAGAATGAATGACGGAAGAGTGGCCAAGGCCGCCTAAGTCTACCATGATCTCAGACATTTTAATGCCTTCTTCTGCATCTTTCGCTTTTACGACTGCAAGTACAGGAGAAAGTTTTTCTCTAGATAATGGATATTTTGCGCCTACCCCTTCTAGTTCACAGCATAATACTTTGGTATCTTGGGGAATTGTAATACCAGCCATTTCAGCAATTTTATAGGCAGGCATCCCTACGATCGTAGGATTTACTGCACATTTATCTACATTGATGACAAGACCTTCTAGTTTTTGTATTTCTTCAGGTGTAGCAAAGTAGCATTTGTGCAGCTTCATAAAGTCAGTTACTTCTTTATAGATAGGTGCTTCGATAATCACAGCTTGCTCAGAAGCACAGATCATGCCGTTATCAAAAGCTTTTGATAAAATCAAATCTGTGGCAGCACGCTTTACATTAGCAGATTTTTCGATGAAGCAAGGCACATTTCCAGGGCCCACTCCAAGCGCAGGTTTTCCAGTAGAGTAAGCAGCCCGAACCATACCAGAACCACCCGTTGCCAAGATCAAAGATACATCAGGATGATTCATCAAAAATTGTGTGGCTTCAATAGAAGGAAGTTCAACCCACTGCACGCAGTCTTTGGGTGCACCAGCTGCTACAGCTGCATCTCTTAAGATTCTTGCAGATTCAGAAGAACATTTTTGTGCAGAAGGATGGAAAGCAAAAATAATAGGATTTCTTGTTTTGGCAGAGATAATCGCTTTAAACATAGTAGTTGAAGTAGGATTTGTGACAGGAGTCACACCCGCGATAATCCCTACAGGTTCTGCTACTTCCATATAATCTTCTTGGTCATTTTCTTCGATAATTCCTACAGTTTTTTCATATTTGATACTATTATAGATATACTCAGTAGAGAAAATATTCTTTGTGATCTTGTCTTCATATACACCACGGCCTGTTTCTTCTACTGCAAGTTTTGCTAGATACATATGTTGGTCAAGACCAGCTAATGCCATTTCTTTCACGATATGATCTACTTTTGCTTGATCGAGCTTCATATATTCAGCGAGCGCTTTTTGTGCTTTGGATACCAATCCATCTACCAAAATCTTCGCTTCAGAAGCTGCATCTGTTTTAGGTGTTTGTTTTTTTTCAACCATACTAAAATCCTCCTCATATAAAATATACACGCTATCGTTTCCGAGCATATGTTGGAAAGCCATATACATGAACCTACTATAAAGTAGTATGTCCAGTTCATACTTTTTTCAACAAAGCAAACAAATAGAGTGTGTTAAAAAAATAACAAATGAAGCAAAAATAAAATTAAGGGTATACATTGTTAATTTATTAACTATAATAGTATAATATCATAACCTACCATTTCTGTCAACATACATATAGCAACATTTCAAATAATATTTTATGAAATTAGTAGTGAATCATTTAACAATAACTCATTGACAAAATCTTTATGATACACTAAAATATACCCATACCCCTATGGGTATATTTTAGTGTAGGAGGATAAATTATGCGTCAGTGTATGGAGATTCCAAAGATTCAAGCTAGAATTAGAAAAATTGAAGGTCAACTTAGGGCGATTTCTGAAATGGTGGATAGAGATGTTCCATGTGAGGATATTCTCATTCAGATTAATGCAGCAAAAAGTGCGTTGCATAAAGTTGGTCAGGCCGTGTTAGAAGGACATTTACAACATTGCGTCCGCAATGGTATAGAACAGGGGGATCCAGATAAAACAATTGCTGAGTTTGCCAAGGCAGTAGAACATTTTTCTAGAATGGGGTAGATCGGGAGATGAATAGATTATTAGAATTACTCAAAAATGAAGATAAGAGGATTATTTTATTTCTGATAGTATCTGCGATATCATTGCTTATTAGTTTTTTATATATTGGGAATCTAAAAGTTGATCCAGCTTGGGTAGCGATTATTCTCTGTGGTGTTCCTATTATAAAAGGAGCTATCGAGGGGCTTATAACAGAATTTGATATTAAGGCGGATGTTTTAGTTGCAATTGCACTTATTGCGGCTGTTTTAATTGGCGAAATATTTGCAGCTGGTGAAGTTGCTTTTATCATGACATTAGGTGCTTTATTAGAGGAACGTACCGTTGCAAAGGCACGGGCAGGAATAGAGAAGTTAATACATCTTACGCCCACCGTTGCTAGAGTTGTTCGTAATGCAGTGGAAAGCATGATGCCAGCGGAACAAGTTAAAGTTGACGACATACTTCGCGTTCTTGCAGGTGAAACAATTGCTGTAGATGGCGTTATTGTTTCTGGGCAAACCTCAATTAACCAATCCGTAATGACAGGTGAATCTCTACCAGTTGATAAGGGGATTGGAGATGATGTTTTCAGTGGGACTGTAAATCAGTTTGGTACATTTGATATGAAAGCAACTAAGGTTGGTGAAGATAGCTCCTTACAAAGAATGATTAGACTTGTAGAGTCAGCTGATGCAAGTAAAGCCAAAATTGTTGGGATAATGGATAAATGGGCTACTTGGATTGTTGTGATTGCCCTTATATCAGCAGTTGGTACATGGCTTGTGACGGGAGAAATTATCCGTGCAGTTACAATACTTGTTGTATTTTGTCCTTGTGCTCTAGTACTCGCTACACCTACAGCAATAATGGCAGGTATTGGGAATGCTACAAAGTATGGTATCCTCGTCCGAGAAGGAGATGCCTTAGAGCGACTAGCGAAAGTGACTAAGATTACATTCGATAAGACAGGTACTCTCACATATGGAAAACCTTCTGTTATTTCTGTAGAAAGTTTTCATGCTGATTATGATTCAGAAAAATTATTGACCCTTACGGCTTCTGCGGAATTGCGTTCTGAGCATCCTTTGGGTAAAGCGATTACTTCACACTATAAAACTACATTAAAAATGACTTTGGAAGAACCGCAGAGCTTTACGATGTTTGCTGGTCGTGGTGTTAAGGCTGTCATGAATGGAGATACAGTTTTAGCAGGTAATGTAGAGTTATTAGCTGAAAACTTTATTGAGGTATCTGAAGATATGCTAAATAAAGCAGATAGATATAAGAATGATGGAGCTACCATTATCTATGTTGCAATTAACAGTTCTGCGGTTGGTTTTATAGTATTATCGGATACATTGCGTGAAGACTCTATGGAAATAGTCAGTAAACTCAAAGCACTCAATGTAGAAAGCATATTATTAACTGGCGATAATCAACAGGCAGCCAATCATATTGCTAGACATGTCGGCATTATAAATGTTCACTCAGGGTGCCTGCCAGAAAACAAGTTATATATAATTGAGCAATATCAAAATAAAAATGAGCTAGTTTGTATGGTTGGGGATGGTATTAATGATGCTCCCGCACTAAAAAAGGCGCATGTAGGTGTAGCAATGGGCGGGATCGGTAGTGATATTGCCATTGATGCAGCTGATATTGCCCTTGTAAGTGATGAAATTAAATTTATTCCTCATTTATTAAGGTTATCTCAAAAGACTATGAATACAATAAAATGGAACATAGCTTTTTCGATGCTCTTAAATTTTGCAGCTATTTTATTGGCAATGACGGGTATCTTAAATCCTATACTAGGTGCCCTAGTACATAATTTAGGTTCAGTAGCTGTTATTATTAATTCAGCGATACTTTTAAAGTTTAAAAGTAGATCATAAATTTCATGAAATGAAGGGCAAATTAAATAAAAAGTAATATTTTATTACAAAAGGCCATCGATTATAATCAATCGATGGCTTTTGATTTTCACTTATGGATTTTCTAAATACTAATCAAAGATAATAAAAAAAGAAGCTTATCAAGGATAAAAAGCTTCTTTGAAGACGTATGCTAAGATCAGGAACCCATCATATCTTCAATGATGATATCCATATTTTCTTCTTTACTAAGATCAATATACTGACCGTTATGGAGTTCAATAAGAGGTCTGGTCGGCTTGTTAGGATATAAATACAAGATCTTACCTTTATCTCCTGTATTAAGGGTGACAGCACAACCGATATAGAATTCAGCCATCTTGGATAAAAAAGTTTGAGCGATCTCTGGATCAACGTTAAAAAAGCTTTCACGAGAGATCATATCAGCGGCGCGGAAAGGAGATACTTTTTTATGGTATACTCGATCGGATGTAATGGCATCATAGATATCTGCAATAGCGATGATCTTACCAAATAAATGAATTTTGTCGCCAGTTAATCCAAAAGGATAACCTGAACCATTTTCTTTCTCGTGATGCATCAGTACCCCATATCCTACGCTAGGGCTTAATCCGACAATCTGCTTAACAATTTCGTAGCCAAAAGCAGGATGCTGTTTCATAATTTCAAACTCTTCCGACGTAAGTCTGCTCGGTTTATTGAGTACTTCTATAGGAATCTTATACTTCCCTAAATCATGAAAAAGTGCCGAATAAGCCAGATTTTTTAAATCTTCTTCACTAAGGTTCAGCCACTGACCTAATGTAGTAGCCAAAATACAGACATTTACACAATGAGTATAGGTATATTCATCCGTGTTTCGAATTAGGTTTAGGCAGTAGAGGATATTGTTTTTGGCAAAGACTTGTTCAAGGAGTGTATGGACTATATCTCTAACCGTGTTGATCTTTAAGGTCTTGCCTAGGCGGATATCATCTGCTATTTGATGCATAATACGAAGAGATTCATCATAATAATCCTGAAACAGCACTTCATCAAATGTAACAGGATGAATGACTGCAACTTCGCTAGAGGGAATACTTTCTAAAATATATATATATTCTACTTTATGATCAAGAAGTTTATCGATGGTTTTTTGATCCAACTTGAATCCTTTTTTGAGCAGTATGTTTCCTATTGTGCTATCTAAATCTTTCCCCAAGATCATCCCTGGCTCTAGCATATCTACAAATGTACGGCGGATCCGTTCCATAACATTATCCCCCCATAATGAAGTCTAAGATGTACAATTACTCATCTATATTGTACAAAATTAACAACTGAAAGTAAAGGGAAATGATTAAAGTTGAACAGAATATTTGAATATATTTCCAAATAGAAGTAAACAGATGGAAGATGTAGATATAAAAACAGAAGTGTTTTGTGGGAAATGACGATTATAAATTTTGGGCGAAAAAAAACCTGGGCTCTGGGGGAGGAGACACCAGGTTGAGGGGGGATATTAACTTATGTACCTTTATTGTGTTATACGGTGTATAACAGGTACACTTACATGATTACCTGGTAAGCCACTTTTTATACATAAAAAATAGATATTGAAAAATTTTTTTGATATGCTATAATATAGGCAACCAACGAGTGAATGAAATAACATGTAAATTTATAATAAAAACCTTGTAATGATATACTATTATAGTAGATCGGTAAGTTCATAGAATAAAATAGGTGATGATGGAAGCTATGCTCTAGGATGTACAACAGAGAGTCGGTGGAGGGTGTGAACCGATGTACAAAAGGAGAAGTCCACTTCCGAAATCTTTGGCGAAGAGTCAAGAGGGTTGTGTCCTGTATCACACAATAAAGAGGCCGTACGTGTATATGTAGGGCAACTTGGGTGGCAACGCGGGAATAACCTCTCGTCCCTTGTAAGGGATGAGAGGTTATTTTTGTGTCCTAGGCATATCTCCAAAAATGTACCATATCAAAAAGGAGGGATCGTATGTTAGATGTAAAATTACTAAGAAGTGATTTTAATCAAGTTAAAGAAGCATTAGGAAGACGAAATAAAGATTTTGGCTTAGAGGTATTTATAGAGATGGATCAAAAAAGAAGACAGTTGATCCAAGAAGTAGAAGAATTAAAAAATAAGCAGAATGTAGTTTCTAAACAGGTGCCAATCCTTAAAAAAGAAGGCAAGGATGTGGCTGTGATTCTAGATGAGATGAAGGCGCTCTCAGATCAGGTAAAGGTATTAGATGGAGAAGTCAAAGATCTAGATGAAAAGGTAGAAGCATTTATCTTAAATGTACCCAATATACCGCACAGTTCTGTACCCATAGGGAGTAGTGAGGCAGATAACGAAGAAGTAAGACGCTTTGGAGAGCCTAAAACTTTTGATTTTGAGCCAATCCCCCACTGGGACTTAGGAGAAGAACTAAATATTCTAGATCCTACTGCAGCAGCCAAGACTACAGGTGCAAGATTTACATTTTATAAAGGATTAGGCGCTAGACTAGAAAGAGCCATTATCAACTTTATGTTAGATCTCCATGTAGATATCCACGGATATACGGAAGTATTGCCACCTTTTATGGTACATCGTAGAAGTATGCTGGGAACAGGGCAACTCCCTAAATTTGAAGAAGATGCATTTAAGATAGAAAACACAGATTATTTTTTGGTACCGACTGCGGAGGTGCCTGTTACGAATATGTATCGAGAGCAGATCCTAGAGGGTGGAGATCTAACGATCAAGCATTGTGCCTATACCGCTTGTTTTAGAGCAGAAGCAGGTTCTGCAGGACGAGACACGAGAGGATTAATTCGCCAGCACCAATTTAACAAAGTAGAGCTAGTAAAATTTGCAAAGCCCGAGAATTCTTATGAAGAACTAGAAAAATTAACAAGAGATGCAGAAACAGTACTGCAAAAATTGGGACTCCCTTACCGTGTAGTCAAACTGTGTACAGGGGATCTAGGCTTTAGTGCGGCAATGACCTATGATATTGAGGTATGGATGCCAAGCTATAACCGATATGTAGAAATCTCCAGTTGTAGTAATTTTGAAGCATTCCAAGCCAGAAGAGCCAATATACGATACAAAGATACGGTAAAAGATAAGGCACAGTTTATCCATACCTTAAATGGTAGTGGTCTAGCAGTAGGAAGAACTACAGCCGCTATATTAGAAAATTTCCAACAAGAAGACGGTAGTATCTTGATTCCAGAAGCACTTCGTCCCTATATGGGCGGCATACAAAAGATCACGAAATAATATACATAAAAGCAGGCTCATAAGCCTGCTTTTATGTATTATATAGTGCAGCAATAATTCTTTTGGCATCTTCGCTGACCACTTTATAGGTGATCTCCAAGCCGCATCTGTCTCCCTCAATAATCCGAGCTGCCTTAAGCTTTGAGATATGCTGAGATACTGTGGATTGAGGGATATTTAGGCAATTTTGCATGTAGGACACATTGCAACCGTCTTTTTCAAGCAGTCCTTTTACAATACATAAGCGAGCAGGATGGCCTAGGGCTTTCAATATACTTGATTTATCTTCTAAACTCTTTATGTCCATGCAATCACCTCACTAATTCTTTATATTATAATATTATGCTAGTATATAGAAGTCAAGCCTCTTTGGTAAAAAATTAAAGAATAAGTCTTCTACTGCAGTGGATCAAACACCTGTTGGAGAGTTGTATTTTTTGAGGAAGTGTAGAAAGATAGATAGTAATGTAATCTTTTGGGAGCAATTGACACGGTTATGTGAGTATGCTATACTAAAAGATAATAGATATATCAAGAAGCTCTTAAGTATCTAATTAAGGGGATAAGGTCGAATAACCGGCGTGAGGGTGTAAATCCACCTTCTCTGCCAGTTAACCTGCACTTGCATGCAGGTTTTTATTTTTGGGATCTCAAAAAAAGTATGTGGTGGTAAGGGAAATATATAAATCTGGAAACAACTGCAACAAAGGAGCGCGTCCCAGATTTCAACTAAACTTACCCTTTGCACAAGCGCGATTTTGTAGCTGCTTCTAGATTTATATATTTCCCTTACCACATGCTTTTTTTGAAGGCAAAGCAGGTAAAAAATCGACTTTTTTAACAAAATTTTAACAAACCCATTGAAAACCTTTACACATATTGATATACTATTTGTAAGCAAAGAATTAACTATAGAGAGAAATAAGGGACGAAAGATATTTTAGGGAGGGATATGCAATATGAAAGAAGTACTAATGGATTACATCTATGCGCTGATCAATAAGATTTCTGAAGCTCAAAGTTCAATCTTAGAGGAAAAGCAGAATGAATATGGGCTTTCCACGAACGAACTAAAGAGCATGGAAATTATAGCAAACAGCAAATCCCCTAAAATGATGAAGGATATTGCTCAATTAATGTCTATGACAAAAGGCGGCATGACATTTTTGGTAAACAAACTAGAGGAAAAAGGGTTGGTGGAAAGAAGGCAAAATACGTATGATCGTAGAGCCATTTATATTCACTTTACACCGCATGGACAAAAAGTATTTGAAGAATATAACCAAGGTAAATATAAGGTTCTTCATAAATGGGTAGAAGATATGGATCCACAAGTAAAAAACATCCTTCAGATAGAACTTCATAAAGCCTTAAAGATGGTAGAATAATTTTCGTATGATCCATGTATACATTCTGTTTAAAATATGCAAAATAATTTTAAATGGAGGTGTAAATATGGTACAAAGTAAAAATCATAATTTTAGAACAGATACAGCCAATCAAACGTATAAGGGTTCTGACCTTGAGATCGCGGATCATGTGCAATCAGGAATCGTGCAAAAGAGTGCGGGGACTAAACAAGAAGGTAAAGAATATAATCCTAAGACATTCGAAGGCTATGATAAAACTTTGGCAGATAGACAAGAAATCGAAGAATTCAACCCTGATGATTTTGAATAAAGACTTTTGGCGCCGGGAGATACCCGGCGTTTAATTATGTTTACATCAAAAATCTATTGTACATGATATGCTATCATATTATAATGTAACTGTCTTAGAAAGAAAGGGGGACAACATGTGGGTTCTCATTTGAGTGCTGTAGGTTTCAGCAAAGTGAAAAAAAGAACAGAGTGGGATGAGTTGATTACACAAGTGATCGAAGATCCTACAGAACGATATGTAACCAGTGAACATGATGAAGAGGCATATATAGAACATTTTAAATCCTATGGACCTGATTTTGGGTTAGTAGTGCGAGGAACCTTGGATGAGGAGGATGAAGTGGTCGTAGATACCTGCGATCCCTATATAGATGCAAAGCATGTAATGGATGTATCGGAAGTAGAGATAGAAAAAACGGAAGATGATAGTACCTACTATGCTATTTGTGAAGAAGAAGAAACAGGTACAGAGATTATTTTTTATCTCCAAAATGTGATCGAATACTTAGATATAGATAATCTTCAGGATGTATCGATCCAAGGAGTACGTGTAGTAGGATTGGCTGTGCAGGGAACAGTGATTCTTCCAGTTGAAAAAGATGATGTGGATAAGGTGATTGAAGAAGAACAGGATGCATGGTATAAAGAACTCATAAAAAGAGCTAGAGAAGGGGACGACGAAGCAGAAGAGCTTCTAGACCTACAAGCAGAAGAAACCTCACAATTAATTCGAGAAAGATTAAAAAAAGAAGATTTTTTATCTGTAGTAGAAGGATATTTTCTACCCGATGAGAAACAAGATGCCACCTACTCTATTTTGGGATTTATTCGAGAGATCCACAGGAGTATAAATCAAGATACAAAGGAAGAGATCTATCGTATGTATTTAGATACTATGGGCATGGGTATTGAAGTATGTATTAATCAGAAAGACCTGATCGGTATTCCCTCTATAGGCATGCGATTCATGGGTATATGTTGGATCCAGGGTAAAGTTGTATTTGCATAAGGGGATCAGCACGTAGAGTTCCTCTTATGTATTTGTTTTTTGACAATCCCTTGACGAAACAACTTAAAATGAATACAATATAGATATCATGTGCATCCAAATAATTTTTGATAGTCTTGTTGGGTAACATGGTATAAATATGTTTCCGTAGCTCAGAAGGATAGAGCGACCGCCTCCTAAGCGGTAGGCCGTGGGTTCGATTCCCGCCGGGAACACCATGAAGAAGAAAAACAAAGTCTTACAAATTTATTTTGTAAGGCTTTGTTTTTTTATCCATAGGAATTGTTGCGCATACTCAGTTAAAAAGTTAAAATTCTGTATTGTAAAAAGAGTGTATTTATGATAGTATATATTTATCAAATCGACCAAAATACATATGGAATCCTAATGGAATTTTGGTCATTTATTATACACGGGCAAAGGTAATAAGCTGGTAAAAAGGTAAAAGTTATGTAATCAATTTTATTTAGGGGAGGCGTACTTGTGAAAAATGCAAGAAAAAGAATTGCGTGTTTTTTAGTAGTCGTAATGTTGGTAGCGATACTTCCAATTTCTAAAGTATCTGTATTTGCTGCAATACCAACTAATGGAACAATGATGCAATATTTTGAATGGGACTTGCCAGATGATGGTACACTATGGACTAAAGTTAAAACAGAATCTCAAAATTTATCCAATGCAGGAATTACTGCATTGTGGCTTCCACCAGCGTATAAAGGGAGTGGAAGTAATGATGTTGGGTATGGAGTATATGATCTTTATGACCTGGGCGAATTTAATCAGAAAGGTACAGTGCGCACAAAATATGGAACTAAAGCACAATACTTAGACGCAGTCCAAACAGCAAAGGGCGCTGGATTACAAATATATGCGGATGTAGTTGTAAATCATAAAGGTGGAGCCGATGAGACTGAATGGGTAGAAGCTGTAGAAGTGGACAAAAATAATCGGAATCAGGAAGTATCAGGAAACTATTCGATACAAGCATGGACTAAATTTGACTTCCCAGGTAGAGGCAATACCTATTCTGATTTTAAGTGGCGGTGGTATCACTTCGATGGTGTTGACTGGGATCAAAGTAGAAGCTTAAGTAGAATTTATAAGTTTCGTGGAACAGGGAAGGCTTGGGATTGGGAAGTTGACGGTGAAAATGGGAATTATGATTATTTAATGTATGCTGATTTGGATATGAATCACCCTGAGGTGATTAGTGAGCTGAAAAATTGGGGTAAGTGGTATTTAGATACAACTGGGGTGGATGGATTTAGAATTGATGCTATCAAACATATTAAATATGATTTTTTTACTGATTGGTTAGGTACACTACGTGCACAAACAGGAAAAAATTTATTTGCAGCTGGTGAATTCTGGAGCTATGATATTGGCAAATTACACAACTATATCGCAAAATCTCAAGGCACAATGTCTTTATTTGATGCCCCTCTACACAATAATTTTTATAATGCATCCAAGTCTTCAGGGCATTATGACATGAGAAATTTAAAGAATGATACATTAATGAAAGACCAACCAGCTTTGGCTGTTACCTTAGTGGATAATCATGATACGCAGCCAGGACAATCTCTAGAATCATGGGTGGAACCATGGTTTAAACCTTTGGCATACACATTCATCCTAACTCGTGAAGAAGGGTACCCATGTGTATTCTATGGAGATTATTACGGAATTCCTAAGTACAATATACCCGCATTAAAAAATAAAATTGATCCATTGTTGCAGGCAAGAAAAGAATATGCATATGGAACTCAACATGACTATTTAGATCATGCAGATATTATCGGATGGACGCGTGAAGGTATTTCTGAACGTCCTAAATCTGGTTTGGCTACCTTGATTTCAGATGCGGCGGGCGGAAGTAAATGGATGTATGTGGGTACCCAGCATAAGGGCAAAGCATTTGTGGATATTACCGGCAACAGAACAGATACAGTAACAATTAATGCGGACGGTTGGGGAGAATTTAAGGTTAATGGGGGTTCTACTTCTGTTTGGGTAAAGAAAGATGTACAAGAAGTACCTGTTTCTCTCGTAAGTTTTACAGTTCAAGAAGCATATACAACATGGGGGCAAGATATATATATAGTAGGAAACACACCAGAGCTTGGGAATTGGGATGCGGCGAAGGCTGTCAAAATGACTCCTTCTGTGTATCCAACATGGAAAGTAACCACTTCTCTGGCTCAAGATGCAAAGGTCGAGTTTAAATTTATTAAAAAAGCAAGCTCAGGTTCCCCAATCTGGGAAACCATTGCAAATCGTAAATATACTGTACCCAAATCTGCAACTGGAAGTTATACTGGAATTTGGAATAAATAAGCTAGAAAACAAGCATGGTAGTGCCTTAACTATCATGCTTGTTTTTTATGCAAAATCTATAGGTCTATCCCTTTAACAATATGTAGACAAACTACGACTATTTTGGGATAATGATTATGATATGTCCTGGATCCGCAAAATATTTATGCTTGCATCTAGGATGTATAATGTTTTATAAACAATAGGGGGATTTTAGAAGCATGATGTCAAATAGTGAACTACGTGCACTCGCAAGAGAAAGATTATCAGGAAATTGGGGAATGGCAATTTTATTTAGT
>CALKRZ010000047.1 GCA_937989765.1 uncultured Clostridia bacterium
AAAAGAAAAGAGAGAACTACCCTAGGAGTAGTCCTCTCTTTTCTTTTCTACTGAAGTCTCGTCTTGTTCTCCATAAAATCCAATAAACTATATCATATTTCAGATATCTTGCACCCATTTCCTCCATTACATTTGATATAATACATATCCCTGTCTGCAATCTTTAATAAGCTTTCTATATCTCTTCCGTGATCTGGATAAATCGATATTCCAATACTTGCATTTTGATTGACCGACTGTTGCTCTATCATAAATGGCACTTGTAGAACTCGTATGATTTGATCTGCAATATCCATAATCTCATAGATCTGAGTTACATGAGTACACATGATCGTAAATTCATCTCCTCCATTTCTGGAAAAAAAACAATCCTCTGTGATACATGCTTTCACCCGCTCTACAAATGCATGGAGTAATTGATCCCCAAATTCATGACCAAAGGTATCATTCACTAGTTTAAATTTGTCCAAATCCAGAAACAGTACCCCAATTTTATAGTCTGTACCCTCTGCCTCTATGATGGCCTCTTTAAGAGCATCCATAAAATATTTCCGATTGGCAATATTGGTTAGATAATCATAATGCGCTTGATACCATGTTTCCTCTTGCGCTTTTTTTCTTTCTTCGATCTCATTTTTTAATTCTTCATTTATAATTCTTAATTCTTCTGTTCTTCGCTCCACAAGCTTTTTTAGTCTTCTGTTTAACCAAATCATAACAATAGTAATAACGGATGTGCCCACAAAAGCCATCATACATACTATTAAAAACCGTCTTAGCATACTCGTATGATCCTGTATTTCCTCACCGAACCATTTATAATAGATCTTATCATAGGTTTTGTTTTGCTTTAAGTTCCCTAGACCTTGATTGAACAATTCCATCAGCTGTATATTATCTTTCTGCACAGCAATACAATATTGTGATGTATTCATCTCATTTCCTACAATTTTGATTTGATCTGTATATTTATACTTTTGAAGTATATATAAGCCTGTCAACCGATTCCCAACAAAAGCATCTACTTCTCCTCTGATCAATGCTTCCAACGCTTCGTATTGAGTTTCTGCTAAAAAAACGCCTACATTCCCTAATTGTTGTAGTATTTCTTCGCTTATATCTCCTTTTTGAACAACCACTTTGCTTCCTCTTAGATCTTTTATTTCTGCAATATATTGATTATCTTTTCTCACAAATATCACTTGAGAATTAATAATAATGGGATCAGAAAAGCGAAAAATTTCTTCTCTCTTAGCACTTCTGAGCATTCCTTGTATGGCATCTACTTGCCCCTCTTCTAAAGCCTGCACTGCATCCTTCCATTTCATGGGCATAATCTTAATATCTATTCCCATTTCGATGGCTATGGCACGGATCATATCTACATTAAACCCTCGGTATACTCCATCTTCATCTACAAATTCATAGGGCGGAAAATTTATATCTCCCGCAATATAAAATATTTTCCTCGTTCGAGCATTTGTTCCCTTATGACTCAAACTAAAAACTAAAAACAGTGTGAGGAATAAAACTATTATACTGCATATATATACGTATTTCTTATTCAATCTGCTCCCACCTTATATTCTATAATCATACTGGTATTGATCTCTAGACAAATCTATCTCTTCTTATATGTAAAACCGAAAAATATGCATATCAAATTTTAACAAATTCTTCTATAAAAGTCTATATTTTTTCAATTCACTTCTCACGATTTATTAGGCGAACGGAGTATACTAGAAGTGAAAATACTTTGTAGTATCAGACTTATGCTTTGTTTTACCGTATAAAATATAAGTGGATCAAAATCCTGGAGGTGATTTAGGTATGGATCTTATTTTGGACTTATTTCTTGATGTCATAGAGTTAATTTATAGAGTCTTACGGCAACTATTTGGATCTACTCAGTAGTATTACTTATTGATCATGTTTTTTCTTTATGTTAATTTTACTGAATTCTTATTACTTTGAGAGGGGATTATTCATATGGTAACAAATCAGCTTTCCAAACCTTTCATAAAACTGTTGTTCAGTTTTATGGGATTACTCACTGTAACTATACTTCCTACTTTGATCGTGTACTATTATAGTAGCCCTACGAACGGAATGGCGCTATTTATCGGATTATTATTTTTATATTATCCACTTATTTCTCTTTTATTGGGTGTAGTTATTACCCGATTTTCAACAAAGATTTGGCTTGCCCCTGTTAGTATAATCCCTTTATTCATATTTATATTTGCTGTGTGGTATAACGAAACTGCATTTTTCTATATCCCTTTTTATTGCGGGATTAGTTTTATTGGTTCTGCCATCTCCTACTATTATCCAAAACACAAAAAACCACTTTCCCCTACTGGCACCTAAAAACTACCGTATCACCTTTTTTCCTAAAATATAGCATATACTAAAATGAACCATAGAAATTCTATGGTTCATTTTAGTATATGCTATATTTTTCTAATATTTTAATTGGAATTTCAACTTCCGTATGGTACACTATTTTTCGTATTAAAAACGTGTCTACCATTTCTGTCAAAGGAAATAAACCTCCGTTACACTACAGTTTATTAACCATCCGTCGGCACTTGGACTCCCACGGATCCTTACGGCTACACACACACTTATAGAAATCGGGGACATATGTCGGATAGTTATAATACGATAGATAGGGATGATTCTGTGAAAATTGAACGAAACACCGCTGAAACCTATAAAATTCTTAGTTATTGGCATAACTTCAAATTTAGACTGATTGGAGAAGGCATTGTGATCGGCATATGTGCAAGCTTCATTGTGATTCTATATCGATATGCCATTGAAGAAATAGGTTTATTTAGGGATCATATACTGCATACCATCAAACAAAACCCTCTATATAGTATGCTTTGGTTTTTAGTACTACTTATTTTATCTTTTTTCATCGGCTATGTGCTTAAAAAAGAGCCGATGAGCAGTGGAAGTGGTATCCCTCAAGTGCAGGGAGAGCTTACAGGTGCTGTCGAAATGAATTGGAAAAAAATCATCCTCTACAAATTTACTGCTGGTGTAGCTGCTATAGGCGCAGGACTATCCTTGGGTCGTGAAGGCCCCTCGATCCAGTTGGGTGCCGCTATGGGTAAAGGCGTAAGCAAGATTTTCAAAAGAGGTAAAGTGGAAGAACGGTATTTGATCACCTGTGGGGCTAGTGCAGGACTGGCGGCTGCCTTTAATGCTCCTTTGGCTGGGGTCATCTTTGCCCTTGAGGAGCTTCATAAAAACTTCTCTCCCTTGGTGCTTCTTTCTGCCATGTCATCCGCATTAACCGCAGATTTTATATCCAAACATTTTTTTGGTCTAAAACCTGTCTTTCACTTTACTGAGATTTCTCCCATACCCTTAAGCGATTATTGGAGATTGATCATTCTGGGTATCCTCGTAGGTGCTTCAGGCGTTTTGTTCAATTATTCCCTTATGAAAACGCTACAACTATATGCTAGTATCAAAAAAATCCCTCCTCTGTCTAAACCTCTGCTCGCCTTTATGTCCGCAGGCCTTCTTGCTTTTTTGTTACCTGAAATACTAGGGGGTGGACATAATTTGATCGATAGATGTGCTGAGGGAGACTTTACGATTACTTTTCTCATGATCCTTATTGTAGGCAAATTTATCTTTACGATGATCAGCTATGGTTCTGGTGCTCCAGGTGGTATATTTTTACCGATGCTTGTGATCGGTGCTTTGATTGGTAATCTATTTGGGGTATTATCTGTAGATTTTCTAGGGATGTCCCACCCTTATATAAAAAACTTCATCATACTAGCTATGGCAGGATACTTCACAGCCGTAGTACGTTCTCCTATCACAGCCAGCATCCTAATTACTGAAATGACAGGCTCCTTTGATCATCTCTTACCTCTTGCTATCGTATCCATCATTGCCTATATTACCGCGGATTTATTAAATTCAGAACCTATTTACGATAGTCTATTTCACAGAATGCTGCACAATCGGTTTTCGCATAAATCAAATGATAAAACCAAAGTCTTCACTGAAATATCTGTTCATCCCGGCACCCACCTAGATGGCAAAGAAAATAAAGATATTATATGGCCTGAAAACACATTGCTAGTCGGTATCCGCCGAGCTGGCACAGAAATCATTCCCACTGGGACTACCGTGCTACAGGCGGGGGATCATTTAGTAGTGTTGCTCCACGAAGATGAGCATCATGAAAGAAAAAATACTTTGACTACCCTAAGTACAAAATATGTTGAACAAATCTAGATAAAAGGGCAGATGAAATATTTCATCCGCCCTTTTATCTTATATATAAGTTTTATCCACATGTATACCCCCTACTCTCATTTCATCTTTATAAATCTACGAATATAACTCGGTGGCATATTTTTATCTTCTACCACCAAAAACGTCGTCACAATATATCCGTCTTGATGATCATAGGATCGATCAATGGTATTCTCATATGTTTTATATATATCTGTTGTATAAAAAATCTGATAACACGTATTACCCTCTTGCATACTTTTAATCACTTTTTCATTTTTAAGCAGATCTAGATATTCTTCAAGACACAAATCTTTTTCATACATGATTCTTGCATGGATTTTACCTACATATCTAAAATGCCATGGTTCCCATACAATTTTTGTGATATGGGATTTTTCCTTTTTATATCGAAGTATAAAACCATATTTATAGCTATTCTTATCAAGCCACATACCTGCCGCTGTTGCGGCAAACTGTTCAGTAAGACCACTATTTTGTGTGGATAAATCAATGGCTAGTCCTAGCTGATGTTCACTTGCGCCTGGAACTGCTACCTCTTGAGAGGCTAAGCCATATGCTGTATCATACTTATGTCCTATATTCTTTTTCCTATTTATTTCATTATTAAACAATCTTGTCTGATATGCGTATGTTCTATGTCCACTAACTGCTTGAACATCTGCAATTCCTTCTTTTTTCATATCATCAAACATACGGATAGCCTCATCAGCTGCATCTTCCCTCAGTATTATTTCCTTTTTGCATGACTTTACAAGGTTTGCTATATTTCTTGTTTTCTGTGGTGCATACCTTATATCGACTTTATGATCCTTATCGACTAGTAATAAAAGATCAGAGCTTGGACCTATACTCCCCGCATAGATGTTTTGTACTATCATCACAGAAACAAAAATCAATATATATAAACAGTAACACTGCTTTTTCATTAATAAAAACAAGTTCTTATTCTTGTTTATTTTCTCCATAAAAACCTCCCTGCTTTTTATCTCTGATGATTAAAATAATAACAAACTTCACGTACAAAAGTCTACATTTTTCTACAAAACTCCAATAAAAAAAGACAGCCGAAGCTCTCTTTCATTTAATTTTTTTTGCCTATTTGACTTCTTCTCATAGAGCCCTCAGCACGCTTATCGCATCTTCATATCCTTGAGTAATCCTACGTGCTGCCCCTTCCCTAGTAAAATCTAGTGTCCCATGAATAAAATTGCCTAAAGATTCTCGGGGACTGATCTCAATCATATTTATATCTGAAAATCTAGTGGTATAATTCATGTCATCCCGATTTAAAGGGACTACTATGAAATCACGGTAACCTTCATTATACAAAGGCTGTATGGGCATATTATCTTTAAGTCCCCCATCTAAATATCCTACCTCGTTTATTTTTTCTACTCCATAAATCATCGGCAACGTGGCAGAGGCAAGCAGAATAGATGTAATTAGTTCGGAGGTGCATCCATTTAGTTTGAAGTACTCTGCTTGATACTGTGGGAGCCGACAGCAGGTAGCATAATAATTGATGTGAGAGGTGCAAATTATATTTAGATCCATACTGCTCTCTATGATCTCTTTGATTCCTTCTCTTGAAAAGACCCCCTGTGAAATGGATTTATATATAAAACCTGTAAGCATAAACATAGGCATAAATAGTGATAATCCAGAAAGCATAAATAACTCAAAGAGCTTTGCCTGATTAATGGGTAGAAGCTTTTCATAGGATATGGATAACCATATTTTTTCTGCCTCTTTATAGTTTCCACCTACAAATAATGCTCCATTTAAAGCGCCTACAGAACTACCCGATACCCCTGTGATATATTGATCAATTCCATATTCTTGTAGAGCCTTCCATACACCTATTTGATAAGCGCCTTTTCCTCCGCCACCAGCGAATACCAGTCCAAATTTACTCATACGCACAACCCCTAACATCAATAGGTAAAAATCATCTATACCATACATCTCCACTAAACCTATCTAATTTTTCTAGATTGATCCAAAGCTATAAAACCTCAAAACATAAATCTATACTACATATATATGCATATATATGTAAAATGGCATCTAGGCATATCCAAAAAAATAACTAGCCAATAGATCATCTATTGACTAGTTATCTTCCTTCCTATGCTTTATTTTTTTTGTAATAAACCACTCTTTCTTAATGTGGCACCTAAACTAGCAGCCAGTGGGATCGCTATGATCATGCCTACGCCTGAAGTCACCATAGAGCTCGGACTATTTACGACTGCTGCCTCAAATCTACCAATGACTGCCGTCCAAGCGACTAGATATCCGCCAAGTGTCCAGATGGCACCTGCGATACACGCAATTATATTTCTTGCCACATTCTTCCCTTGGGCTCCACCTGCATGGGAGATCGTTCCTACTATATATCCTGCGATTCCTTTAATAAAAAATGACCACACTGTGTAGGGTGAAAATCCCATTACAATATCAAATATAGCTGCTCCGATGGCGCCAGATAATCCTCCATATACCGCCCCAAATAATAAAGAAAATGTAAATAATGCTGCTGTTCCAAGATGAACCATTGCTCCATTGCCGTATGGGATTTTTATCGTGGTACTGATGGTACAAAGTGCGGCAAGCATCCCTATTATCACTACATCTTGCACTGAAAATTTTCTTGTATTTTTCATATTTATTATCTCCTTTTATGATATTCTATTGGATTTTTGCAACTATAACTGACTATTTTACTCCTAAAATTCTTCATAAGATAAATTTGTCAGTCTTTCATTAAGCCATCCTAATGTCTTTTCAAGCATAATTCCTTCCCTTTCATCTGTTTTATATCCATAGGTTGCCCTTACCCCAAAAGATAAAAACTGTGTTGCCCGATCCATCGCCATTGGAAGATTATCTCCTCCAAAAAGCCCTCCGATCAATGTGCTGGTAAAAATATCGCCTGTACCAGGATAACTGACGGGGATTCGATCATATCGTACCTTCCAATATCGATCTTCCTGCTGATCATATGCGATATTGTAATAACATCCATCTTGTGCAACTACTCCTGTGATGATTACTATTTTAGGTCCTATATCAGAAAGTCTAGTAAGCAGTCGCTTCATCTCGAGCTCATCTATCGATTTTTCCAAATACGGCTCATTTATTAGAAAACTTGCCTCTGTTAGATTTGGGGTGATAATATCTGCATTTTTAACAAGCATGCTCATTTTTTTCTTCATTTGGGGTGTATAGGTGCTGTACAATTTTCCATGGTCACCCATCACAGGATCTACCACAATCCGTTGATTTTCAGTCTTCTTAAAAGCTTTAAAAAAACCTTCTATGATATCCATCTGCTGTTCTGATCCCACAAAGCCACTATATATGCAATCAAACGATAGTGTAAGGCTATTCCAATGAGAAATATACTGATCCATTGTGTCTGTAAGATCACAAAACATAAAGTCTTTAAATCCACCCGAATGGGTACTGAGTACGGCCGTAGGCACGGGACAAACTTGCACACCCATTGTAGAAAGTACGGGTATAACCACCGTTAAAGAGCATCTTCCAAAACCAGATAGGTCATGTATGGCTGCTACTCTAGGTACTATATTTTTCATACTGTGCTCCTCTCTTATGTACTGTTTTGTGTAAGTCATTTGTGTAAGTCATTGCAAAGAAAATAAGATCTATCTAATAAGTTCTTTTGCGTATTATAGCACTACTTGCTGTTTTTAAAAAGTGATCGGAGGATTATATCAAAATTGTATCGATACAATTGACATTCAGCATGAATAATAGTAAGCGGTACAAAAGATACCGTAGTGCAAAAAAGTACGTGCTATGATAGGATGATCCTGTAGCACGTACTCTTCTTTTTTATATTCATTTCTTTTTTCGATCAGGAACCCGACAGATCTCAGGCAATGTCGAAGACCAGG
>CALKRZ010000048.1 GCA_937989765.1 uncultured Clostridia bacterium
CCCAAAACAACAAGGGACATAATGACAAAATTAATGAGGATATCTCCTACATAGGGAGTGAGACTCGAATCCCCAATAATATCAAAGCCTGCATTACAGAAAGCAGAAATAGAATGAAATACTCCCATAAATAATCCCCTACGAAAACCATACTGGGGGATAAATCGAAGCGATAATAAAAATGCTCCTATCCCTTCAATAATGAAAGTGCCTAGAATTACATTCCTTGCTAAGCGAACCATTCCCTCTAAAGAATATTGATTGAGAGATTCCTGAATGAGGAGCCGTTCTTTCAGTGTGATTTTCCTTCCTAATACAATGAATAATGCGGTGGCCAATGTCATAAAACCTAATCCACCGATCTGAATTAAGAATAGGATGACTAATTTTCCAAATAATGTCCAATGTTGCAAAGTATTTACCACCACTAAGCCCGTTACACATACTGCTGAAGTGGCAGTAAATAAAGCATTCACAAAGCCTATGGAATCTCCATTTTGGCTAGCCATCGGAAGGTTTAAAAGGATGGCTCCCAATACAATTACCAAAAAAAATCCCAACACCAACACCTGAGTAGGTTTTAGCTTGGGGAAAACTTTCCATTTGATTCCCTTTTTTCCTTGATCTGTATTACTGTCCTTATTCATCTTACTTCCCTTTCCTTCTGTAACTGTTCATATTTAGCTCATGCATACTAAAACATTATATCACAATCCTATAAATTTGCACAAAAAAATTGTTCATAAAATCTATTTTATAGTTATTCCCAAAAATCCCTAAAGCATATCAAATACAGCTTGTTTGTGAAAAATATCATAGCAATACTCAAAAAATATATTTATTTAATTGACTAAGTTTTGTTTCCCCTATCCATCATCTCGTATGAATCTATGGATACTTGCCATACTATACACTATACAATCATCGTCATTCCTTCAAATCTATGTGGAATGTATTGACACCAAAAAAGTTTTTTGATAAACTTTTTATCATAAGATATTAATTCTTAATTACATATTTTACGCAAGCTTTAGAGCGACTGGGAAGGTGGAAATAAATTATGTTTAAATCAGTACAAGTTAAAGAGGATATTTATTGGGTAGGTGCCCTAGATCCAGATCTTCGCATCTTTGATATTATCATGTATACACAACACGGTACTTCTTATAATTCATTTATTGTAAAAGGCTCTACAAAAACAGCTTTATTTGAAACAGTGAAACATAAATATTTTGATCAATGTCTAGAAAGAATTCAAGATGTGTGCGATCCAAAAGATATTGACTACATTATCGTAGACCATACGGAACCAGATCATGTAGGTTCTGTGGTATATTTCTTGGATATATGCCCCCATGCCACCGTAGTAGGTACAGGAGCTGCCATCCGATTTTTGAGAGAGATTACGAATATACCCTTCGAGAGTATGGTTGTCACAGATGGGGATACCTTAGATCTAGGAAATAAGACTGTCAAGTTTATTATGACGCCTTTTCTACACTGGCCTGATACGATGTATTCTTATATTGTAGAAGACAAAACCCTGATCACCTGCGACTCCTTCGGCTGCCACTATAGTGATGAACGCGTGGTAAATGATAAGATCCCAGGAGATTTTTTAGATGCTTATAAATATTATTTTGATATGATCATGGGTCCCTTCAAATCGTATGTGCTACAAGCACTCGATAAGATCAAAGATCTTCCCATAGATTGTATCTGTACAGGCCATGGACCTGTGCTTCGTACAGATATCCCCAAATATCTGGATCTATATCGAAATTGGGCCACTGTGCAAGAACGATCAAAACCCAGTGTAGTCATTTGCTATGTTTCTGCTTATGGCTATACCAAAAAACTCGCTGAACAAATTGCAAGTGGTGCTGAAGCTTCTGGGGACTTGGATGTGCTGCTATTTGATCTGGTAGAAGCTAATAAAGAAGAAGCTTTAGCAGAACTCGCTTCGGCTAAGGGTATTTTATTTGGCTCTCCTACCATTGTATCTGATGCGCTTCCACCTATATGGGAAATACTCATTGCTCTCAATCCAGTGATTCATAAAGGCAAATTGGCAGGCGCCTTTGGTTCTTACGGTTGGAGTGGTGAAGCAGTCTCCAATATTGAAGGCAGATTACAACAACTACGCTTCAAAATTCCTGTGCCTGGTCTAAAAATCAGCTTTAATCCTTCTGAGGCACAACTTCAGCAGGCGTATGAATTTGGTTCAAAATTTGGAGCTGCCGTATTGGGCAAAGACGCTTAATCAAAAAAGCATGTACAATTTAGTACATGCTTTTTTGTATATTATTTGAGTGGCAAGGTAATATGAAAGCTAGTCCCTCTCCCAAACTTGCTCGTAAATTCAATTTTTCCCTCTAACATCTCGATGAATTGTTTTGATATGGCCATCCCTAGACCAGTCCCTCCTTCTCTTCGAGTGAGAGAGCCGTCTACCTGTGTAAAAGGTGCAAATACTTTTTCATAGTCCCTTTTACGAATGCCAATTCCCGTATCTTTAATCACAACTTGTAAGGCTTCTTGATCTGAAAGCTCTCCTGCTGCCATATAAATGGTTCCGTTATCCGTAAATTTCACTGCGTTATCCAGTACATTGAGAATAACCTGCTTGAGTTTTGTACGATCTGTGCATAGTGTGGGCAGCTCTAAGGGAATATCTGAGGTAATCTTAATCTTCTTGCCTTGGGCGGCTGCTTCTACTGTAGAAATACACTCAAGACATAGTTCATACAGATCCACTTTTTCTTTGGTAAGATCCATACGATTTGCTTCTATCTTTGATAGATCTAGTACATCATTAATAATTCTCAAAAGATGCTCCCCACTATTATGAATCCGCAACAAATCTTTTTTTTGCTCAGAAGATGTTTCTCCATCTAGTCCATCTAATAAAATACCTGAAAACCCAATAATAGAATTTAGCGGAGTTCGAAGTTCATGAGACATATTCGCCAAAAACTCATTCTTCAATCGGCTCGCTGTTTTAACCTTTTCATTTTGAATCATCAAATCTGCTGTTTTTTGTTGTAGTTCTTCTAAGAGCATCGCATTTTCTAAGGCAATACCGATTTGATTACCGATATTGCGTAGAAGACTGCTTTCATAGGAGCTCATAATTAGGGTGGTGTCTTTGCCTAATGTCATCACACCCAATATTTTTTCTTTGGATACGATAGGGATACTGATAATACTCTGTAAAGTCATTTGTTCTTTGAAATCAGCATCCAAACTCATAAGATGGTGCGTGTTTTCCACTACAATCATTTCTCCTGTTCGAGCCGCAGATGAAGTAGTTTCCATCTTATCTGATAAAGAAATCATTTCTTTTAAGAACTTTCTTTTTTTAGTTGGGTCATATTCTGCTACCAATTGCAGTTGCATTTGAGTTTTGGTATGATCTATAGTATAAATCATACCGCATTTATATTTAAGCTTCCCTATCGTTTCCTCTAACGCTACCGTAAGAAGTTCATTGATTTCTCTGATTTCGGCTAAAGACTGAGAAATAGAGAACAAAATAGATAAATTTCTTTCAGAATTTTTGACGCGAGTAATCTCCCTAGCATTAGATACAACTTGATCCACTTGCCCTTCTGCATTATATAAAGGCGTTAATGTAAGTAAGGTATACCGGATCGATCCTTCTTTAGAAAAATCACAAAACTCAAAGTTTTTAATAGATGTGCCCTGTAACACAGTCGTCACTAATTCCTCAAACATATCCCGATCTTCATGGCGCACAATCGTGCCATATATATTTTTCCCTATGATATCCTTTTCCATAAAGCCATATAATCGCTCTGCCGCTCGATTCCAAAAACGAATGACTGCTTTCCGATCAAATATGATCATAGACTCTAGGCTATGTTTCATTACTTCATAATAATTCTGCAGTTCTTTTCTACTTCTCACTTTTTCTGTGATATCTCGAATAAAAGATAAAAATACTGACTTCCCATTAAAGTCTACTTGACTAATACTGATTTCTACATCTTTCCGTATATGTTTTTTGGAAGATATCGTTGTTTCGATCATACTATTTCCGTATTTTTCCATGCTTTCCAAGAGAGTTTTTATTCTATATTGTTGGGTAGGTACTATGATATCCATAAATAGCATGCTGCTTAATTCTTGCTTACTGGCTTCTAATAATTCACTCGCCTTATGATTAACCCTGAAAATTTTTGTATCCTGATTCATAAGTATAATGGCATCATTCGCATGCTCAAATAAATTTTCATAATTATACTTATGATGTTTTACTTTTTGCTCTAAAGTAATCTTTTCAGTAGTATCCTTGCAGATCAGTAAAACAAAGGCTTCCTGATGATCTCCTGTCATAGGTAGGATGCTTAGTTCTGTAAGTCTGGATATATTCTCATGTTCATCTAAATCCATATGGCATGTATGATAGGGCTGTTGATATACAAATACTTCGTGAATCATCTCCACATAATGAATCCCTGGAAATGGTGGAGGAATTTTACTCACTTTTTTCCCATGCATTCTTTGAGGGACTAACCCATAGATATGACCTGCATATGGATTCATATATACGATTTTTTGTTCTCGATCCAGGACGATTATAGCTGAATCCATCACTTGTAGAATTTGATCTGCAAAAGGAATACTGTTATTTGTGACCATACTGCTCCCCCTCTACATGGTGCAAGCATACTTTTTCTTAGATCCACTTTTATTATATCAATATCCTGCTATATTTTCTATAGCTTTTGAATAACAGTGACTTTTTTATTTTCATATCATAAGCGTAAACTTAAGCCATAATATGGCAAATAGCCTAAGCGAAAGGAGATATTTCAATTTGAATAGAGTTCGTGGAGCTTCTTGCTATGGACTAGAACGAAGCGAACTTCGGCAGCCGTTGTGGACGATATGGTGTTATCCATCAGCTTACACGCAATAAAGATAATTCGTGTTCACTCAGGGCATCTATAAACCAAGCGACTAGAACGCTATGAAAATGAAATATCTCCTTGAGCGAAAACTTCCAAGTAATGGCTTACGCTTACGTTTACGCTTATGATTTTCATAAAAAAAAACCGCTCTAGGCGGTTTTTTATGCAATACTACATTTTTTCAAATTGATCTTTACCAACACCACATAATGGGCATAGCCAATCATCTGAGATATCTTCAAAAGAGGTTCCTGGTTCTACACCACTATCTGTGTCTCCTTCTTCTGGATCATATACATATCCACATACTAAACAAGTCCATTTTTCCATACTGCATTCTCCCTTCTTCTTATGTATTTAACATGGCGCTATCTATGCCCCATATCCATAATATACCATCCCATGTGTCTGATGTCAAAAAGTTTTCATCTATTATTTGTATTGAGGTACTCCATTATACACAAAACCTTTTTTGCTATCTACAGTAATCAGCGTGCCACTGCGAATAAGTTCAACTGCATTTTGGGCATTAATAATCACTGGAATATCTAATGCACGACCTACAGTTTCTGCATGGCTGCTATCTACACCCTCACCAGCTTCTACAATAATCGCTGCTGCTTTTTTCATGAAAGGTAGAAAATCATTGTTCGTATTTGGAGTAACCAGAATATCTCCTTTTTTAAAATATTTCTCTGCTTCTTCCACCACTTTGATGACCGTTGCCGTACCAGATACTGTCTTATTTCCAATCCCTTTTCCTTTTACCAATACATCTCCTACAATATGCACTTTCAAGATATTAGTCGTTCCTGTAACTCCCACTGGCACGCCTGCCGTAATGACCACAATATCTCCATTTTTAGCGATACCATACTCTACCGCTTTATCCACAGCCAAGCTAAAAAGCTCATCGGTAGTCGTCTTCTTTTGAGTCAGTATAGGTACACAGCCCCAAACCAAGTTAGATTGCCTCCATACTCGTTCGTCAATGGTGCAACCTAGCACTGGACAAATAGGGCGGAATTTAGATACCATACGTGCTGTTCCACCTGATTTGGTAATCGTTACAATACAAGCTGCATTTAGATCAGACGCAGTAGTACAAGTTGCATGACTGATGGCATTGGTAATATTGGTCTGAACGCCCATGGCATTCTTACCCATTTGTTTGATATAATCTAGTGAGCTTTCTGTCTTCTGAGCGATTGTAGCCATCATTTTGGCAGCTTCTAAAGGATAGGAACCTTTGGCTGTTTCTCCTGAAAGCATCACTGCATCACTGCCATCAAATATGGCATTGGCTACGTCATTGGCTTCTGCTCTAGTAGGCCTTGGATTGATGACCATAGACTCTAGCATTTGGGTAGCCGTAATCACTGGCTTGCCTTTGTGATTTGCTTTTTTGATCAGCATTTTTTGTACCAATGGAACTTCCTCTGGGGCTATTTCTACGCCCAAGTCTCCTCTTGCTACCATAATGCCATCTGCCACTTCTAATATCTCATCGATATTATTAACGCCATCTCTGCTTTCGATCTTAGCAATGATGGCAATATCTCCTCCACCATTTTCTTCTAACACCTTTCGGATATTAATTACATCTGTAGCGGAACGGACGAAAGAAGCAGCAATATAGTCAAAGCCCATTTTGATTCCAAACTTAATGTCTTCAATATCTTTTTCGGTAAGTGAAGGAAGATTTACATATACATCAGGGATATTGACTCCCTTTCTAGAACTTAGAGGGCCACCATTGATGACTTGACATTCTACTTCCACATCTGTGAGGTTTTTGACCCGCAGTTCTATGAGTCCATCATCCAAAAGTACACGGCTGCCTCTCTTAAGATCAAAGGGAAGGTTTTTATAAGTAACGCTTACTTTAGATTCATCCCCTTCTACCTCTTCCGTTGTGAGAATAAAAGTCTGTCCCTGCTCTAATTGAATCTGATTATCTTTGAATGTCTTAATACGTATTTCAGGACCTTTCGTATCTAACACTAAAGGAACAGGGGCTCCTAGCTCTTCTCTTGCTTTTTTTAAGTTCTCAATAATTTCTCCATGGGATTCATACGTACCATGAGAAAAGTTAATTCTTGCTGCGTCCATTCCCTGCTGGATTAGTTTTTTGATTATTTCTACTTCCCCAGTGGATGGTCCTAACGTACAAACGATCTTTGTTCGCCGCATATATATACCTCTTTTCTTATTAATTTTATCCTTTGCTCTTTGTTATCAAATAGCCAGCATTTTGGATACTTCTATCATCCACTCATCAATAGATTTTTCCATTTTTAATGCTTCATTGATATCATAATCTTCGTATGTACCATGTTTGTATGCAACGACTCGATTACTCTTTCCTTTGATCAAAAGTTCTACTGCCATGGCACCCATCATAGAGGCATGCAGGCGATCTATGGCTGTAGGGCTTCCACCTCTTTGTAGATGACCTAGAATGGTAGCTCTTGCTTCAATACCAGTCACTTCTTCGATTTTCTTAGCGAGCGCTTGTGTTCCTCCAATACCTTCTGCCACTACGATCAGATTGTGATTTTTACCCCTCTGATGATTTCTAAGTATATGACGAATGAGCTTATTTTCATCAATAGGTCCCTTTTCAGGAATAAAGATCTCTTCCGCTCCATTGGTAAGTCCACACCATAATGCAATATATCCTGCATTACGACCCATGACTTCTACCACACTGCATCTTTCATGGGATGCCGAGGTATCACGAATCTTATTAATCGCTTCCATCGCTGTATTCACTGCCGTATCAAACCCTACGGTATAATCTGTACAAGCAATATCCAAATCAATCGTGCCAGGTACACCTATCGTATTAATGCCAAGACCGGCTAATTTTTCTGCACCTTTAAAAGAACCGTCGCCTCCAATCACTACAAGCCCATCGATCCCATAGATTTTGCACATTTGGGCGCCTCGTTTTTGGCCCTCTTCTGTCATAAACTCCATACAGCGAGCTGTATTCAGGATTGTGCCTCCACGATGAATAATGTCAGATACGCTTCTAGCATCTAATTCTTGGATTTCTCCTGAGATAAGCCCATTATATCCTTTTCTAATTCCCATTACTTTGATGCCTCTGGCAATCCCTGTTCTTACCACTGCACGTATGGCAGCATTCATCCCTGGGGCATCTCCTCCACTGGTCAATACACCTATGGTTTTTACTTTTGATTCCATTACTGATCCTCCTAGTCGTTGATCGTATCTATCAACACCACTTATTAAAAATAGTTTTGCACACATTTAATGAAAAGTAAATTTACATACTTTATATTAATAATGCAAAATCGTATACTACTATTGTAATCAATTTTTTTAATGAAAGCAAATGATTTTTACTCTTCCATCCCTGATACAATCTCCCCAAATTCTGTATATATTTGAGCTTTGCCTCTAATTTTAACTGCCGAAGTATTTTCGGTAAATTGAGCAATCAACACCTCACCCTCATCTAGTTTTTCTGTATGATGAAATTTGGTATTCTCTCCTCGAGTAATCCCAATTACATTCACACCTTTTTCCAAAGCTTTTATACATATATATCCACTATTTGTCCCATCCACTTTTTTCACATTCATACCCCCTCTTTTTCAGAGATCCCTATTTTTTAGGCAATTGAAAGAAAAAACTTTGAAAGCTAGTTATTTTTTTGAAGTTGCCTTATGTTGCACCACCACACAGCCTTCTCCCAAAAGACTGATTAACACTTGTATGAGTCTATCTTCAACCGAAACTCTTAAGTGTTCATGGGCATAAAATTTTGTATTTTGAACTACATCAAAAATACCTACCCGCGTAGTCCCTGGATATTGTTGCAAAATCGCAGTGATTTTAGTAAAAACTTCTTCATTCATGCCTTCTGATATTTTAAGCCACAAAGTCACTTTTTCTTTATGAACAGGATGATTCTTAGTATGTACCATCACTTTTTTCTTCCTCACCTCATCCATGGTACTCATTTTATTCGCAATCAGTTTCCCGTCTTCTTCTTCTTGTATAGATACCCTCCCACTGATCAAGAGCACTGCTTCTTCTTCAATACTATCTCCATACTTCTCATAGATATTAGGAAATATAATGACTTCTACAGTCCCGTATAAATCTTCAAGTTTCACAAAAGCCATCATTTTATTACTGCGCGTATATTTGATAGATTTGGCTGCTACGATCCCTCCGATGACGACTTCTTGTCCATCTACAAACTTGATCTTTTGTTCTGCCTCTTCAGAAAAATCTTGGATAAAATCTAGGCTAGAAGCACTTATATATTGACGAAGCTCTTCTTCATACTCCCCAAGGGGATGTCCACTTATATAAATACCGACTACTTCCTTTTCCATCGCGAGGAGTTGTTTCATAGGATATTCTTCCATAGAAGGCAATTCATCTTTCCGTATGATTTCTTGCCCATCTCCTCCAAAATCAAATAAATTGATTTGTCCTTCAATATTTCGTTTTTTTGATTGTCCAATCCCATCCAGTATCTGTTTATAGATGCTCATATACTGGATCCGCTTACCTCCCAGAGAATCAAGTGCGCCTGCTTTGATCAGACTCTCAATACATCTTTTATTTATATCTCCCCCTGCCATACGCTCACAAAAATCTGTAAGGCTTGCAAAAGACCCTTTTTCGCTTCGCTCTCGCACAATTCCCTGTATCGCATTTCGCCCTACATTTTTTATGGCCGTCAGTCCATACCGAATTTTGTCTCCTGTCACAGAAAATTCGGCATATCCTTCATTGATATCTGGTGGCAAAAGGCTAATCCCTATTTTCCTACATTCTTCTATGTACTCTGAGACTTTACTGGATGAATCCATGATAGAGGTCAATAATGCTGCCATAAACTCAATAGGGTAATATGTCTTGAGCCATGCGGTTTGATAGGCGATCACAGCATATGCTGCCGCATGGGATTTATTGAAAGCATATTTTGCAAAATCCGTCATTTCATCAAAGATATGATCGGCTACCGCTATATCGATTCCATTTTTAATACAGCCTGGTACTTCTTCTCCTTTACCATAAATGAAGTTTTTTCGCTCTTCTTCCATGACTTCTGTCTTTTTCTTTGACATAGCTCGTCGGACCAAATCACTGCGTCCAAGGCTATATCCTGCCAATTTACGTACGATCTCCATTACCTGTTCTTGATATACGATGCATCCATAGGTGGTTTCTAAAATAGGCCGTAGGGCTTCTACAGCATACTGGATATCTTGGGGATTGTTTTTGCCCCGAATATATTTAGGTATAAAATCCATAGGACCTGGCCGATACAAAGAAATACCTGCAATGACATCTTCTAAATTTTGTGGCGCTAGTTCCTTCATAAATTGTTTCATACCACTGGACTCTAATTGAAAAATACCTTCAGTCTTTCCTTCGGCAATAAGCTGATATACCCTCGGATCTTCAAAATTCAAAGTATCCATATTAATATGTATTCCATGACTTCGTTTGATCTCTTTGACTGCATTTTGAATGACTGTAAGGGTTCTAAGACCTAGGAAATCCATCTTTAAAAGCCCTAATTCTTCCAAGGTATTCATAGGAAACTGCGTCGTAATGACCCCATCATTCGCATTCAGTGGTACATACTCGACCACTGGTTGTTTAGATATGACTACCCCTGCTGCATGGGTGGATGAATGTCTAGGCAATCCTTCTAACCGTCTAGACATGTCGATGAGATACTTGATCTCCTCTCTAGCTTCATAATAGTCCCGCAGTTCTGGGTTCATCTCTACTGCCTTTTGGATGGTAATCCCAAGCTCTGTGGGGATCATTTTGGCCACTTTATCCACTTCTGCATAAGACATGTTCAGAGCTCGTCCCACATCCCGTATGGCTCCCCTAGCCGCCATCGTTCCGAAAGTAATAATTTGGGCTACATGATCCGAACCATATTTTTCTATGACATAATCGATCACTTCTTGCCTGCGTTCATAACAAAAGTCGATATCAATATCTGGCATACTAATTCTTTCAGGATTCAAAAACCGCTCAAATAATAAACCATATTGTATGGGATCAATATCTGTAATACGTAGGCAATACGCTACAATACTGCCCGCCGCGGATCCTCGTCCAGGCCCTACCATAATGCCTTGGTCTCTCGCATGCTTAATAAAATCCCACACAATGAGGAAATAATCTACAAAGCCCATCCCTTCTATAACAGAAAGCTCATACGCAAGCCTTTCTTCTATCTCCTGTGTAAGAGACCTATATCTTTGCCTAAGTCCTTTATTACATAGATTTCTTAAGTACTCTACAGCAGAGGCTCCTTCTGGCACATCATACTGAGGCAGCTTTAATTCATTAAATGTGAATTCTATATTGCAGCGACTGGCTATTTTATATGTGTTTTCTAGTGCCTGTTTGGCATAAGGAAAACAAGATAGCATCTCCTTGGGAGATTTGAGATAGTACTCAGCACCTTCATACCGCATTCGATCTTCATCATCTACCGTTTTTGCTGTTTGGATACACAAAAGAATATCATGCGCTTTACTGTCCTCTTTATAGATATAATGAATATCATTGGTGCACACCAAAGGAATATGGGTCTCTGCACTCATCCGAACCAATTGTTGATTCACTGCTTTTTGCTCCTGCATGCCGTGATCCTGAAGCTCCAGATAAAAATTTCCTTTGCCCAGGATCTCTTCATACATCTGTGCCGTTTCTTTCGCTTTTTCATAAGAGTGCTGTCGCAGTTGTTTTGCCACTGGACCTGCCAAGCAGGCACTCAGTCCGATCAATCCCTCATGATATTCCCGTAACAGATCTAAATCAATCCTAGGTTTATAATAAAAACCCTCAATAAAACCCGCTGACACGATCTTAATTAGATTTTGATAGCCTATCCTATTTTCTGCTAGAAGTACCAGATGATAATACCCTGCATCCTTATGCGCTTCTTTACCAAATCGTGAACGAAGCGCCACATATACTTCACAACCAATGATAGGTTTTATACCCTGTTTCACTGCTTCTTTATAAAAATCGATCACGCCGTACATCACGCCATGATCTGTAATCGCTATACTATCCATACCCAATTCTTTGGTGCGGGAAATTAACTCTTTGATTTTCGAAGAACCATCTAATAAACTATATTCTGTATGAACATGGAGGTGAGTAAACTTGATATTATGATTTTCTACGTGTTCTGTCTCCATCTCTATCCTCCCCATATCATTGATAGTAGCATTATATCATATTCTTATATTCATTTATAGGACTCCCATAATCTGAAAAATAGCCCCTGGATCTAATGCTGACCCGTGGGGCTATTTCTTATAGGATATGTTTATTTAACAAAAAGTCGCTCAGTTCATCTACAGCCTGCTGTGCGTCACTGCCCTCAGCACTGATTGTTACTTTTTGTCCTTCCATAATACCGAGGGACATCATACCCATAATACTTTTGGCATTCACTTTCTTTTCTTCTACTTCTACATAGACATGGCTGTTAAATTTGCTGGCTGTTTGTACAAACAATGCCGTTGGTCTTGCTTCTAAACCATCGGGAATTTGTACTGTAATTATTCTTTCGATCATGATAAGCCTCCTCTATCTTTTCTTAAATTTTCTACAATCATACTGATTTTTCGTAAGCGATGATTCACGCCTGATTTCCCCACAGGAGGATTTAACATGCTTCCCAATTCCTTTAGGCTTACTTCTGGAAACTGAATACGCATCTGTGTTGTCTCTCTCAGCACATCAGGGAGATACTGAATTCCTACTGTATCATGAATATACCGTATATCTTCCATTTGCTTCACTGAAGCAGATACCGTTTTATTCAAATTAGCTGTTTCACAGTTCACAATACGATTTACATTATTGCGCATATCCTTTAAGATGCGGATATTTTCTAGATCCATGAGTGCCATATGCGCTCCCATAATATTAAGAAGATCTACGATCTGTTCCCCTTCTTTCAGATAAACAACAAAATGCTTTTTCCTCTCAACAATCTTTGCATCCATGCCAAAAGTATTAATAAGCTGCTGTAGTTCCACACTATGATCATACGCTGGATTTACAAATTCTAAATGATAGGTTTTTTCTGGATCGCTCAAGGAACCCCCACCTAAAAAAGCACCTCGGATATAAGCCCGCTTACAGCAGGTGCTCTGCACAATCAAGGGGTAAATACGATTGGCTACATAAATCTTATGTTCATGGGTATAGATCAGTCCAGTAGCTGTCAAAAGTTTTTCTACTTGATGAGCACCCCTCACCAAAAGGATATATACCCTATTTTTTTTTAATTGTGTATTACGACGAATCAAAACTTCACTATCTATATTAAAAGTTTTTTTAACCAATGTAAAGTATTTTCTAGCAACCGCTGCATTTTCTGTCTGCACCTTTACACATACTTTTTGTTGGATCACTGTGATTTGTCCACACATATTCATAATGCCTGCCATTTCTGCTAACATACAGTGCCTTGGATCTTCCTGATGCCGTGATAATTCACTCTTTACTTTAAAAGAAAAAGACACTTCGATCACCTCCGAAAAAGTGGTTTTCTTTCTTTTGCAATAATCTTCATTACTTCTATCGCCAACTTTTCAGGATCATGCCTAACTAATTGCCGTTCTAGATAGATTTTAAGTACAGACGCACCAACAAAATGTAGTCCTTTTTCCTCTAGTATTTCAATATCATACGTAACTGGTATCGCTCCATCTTCTTTATAAATCTGAAGCAGCTCCTCAGGAATAGGCTCTGTATTGGCAATAATATAGTCAATAATCCCCTTTCCTCCATATTGTTCTAATTGATCTATATGAGCCTCTAGGGTAAATTCATCTGTTTCCCCTGGTTGGGTCATTACATTGCTTATATATATTTTTGTGCCTTTTGCATTTTGAAGAGCTGTAGACATATCTTTCACCAGTAGATTAGGAATAATGCTCGTATACAAGCTGCCTGGCCCAAGAATGATCGCATCTGCTTCATGAATGGCTTGCAGTACTTCTGGCAGCGCTGTGGGTGATGCCGGTGCCAAATAAATACGTTCAATGAAGCTGTTCTGTTCTTTACTCCTTTGTACGATTTGACTTTCACCACATATGATTTCACCATTATGTAGTTCTGCGCAAAGATGTATATCCTCACAAGTAACTGGGAGCACTTTACCTGTTACAGCCAGAACTTCTCCCATATACTTCACTGCTTCTTCAAAACTTCCACAAATCCCATCCATGGCTGCTAGAAATAGATTACCAAAGCTTTGTCCTGAAAGTGAGCCTTCTTTAAATCGGTACTGAAGAAGCTTCTCCATAATAGGCTCTGTATTCGCCAAGGCTAATATACAGTTGCGGATGTCTCCTGGGGGTAGCATACCCATTTCTTGCCTTAAAATGCCAGAGCCTCCTCCATTATCTGCTACTGTAACCACTGCTGTAATGTTAGAACTAATTTTTTTTAGTCCTCGAAGCATAGTGGAGAGGCCTGTTCCCCCTCCAATCGCTACGATCTTGGGCCCCCGAATGAGTACCCGTTTTTCATATACTAATTTTTCGAATTTATTACGATTTAAACTAACAAATGCATTTTGGCTGATAACCCGTACAAAAGAGTAAATGCCTTTTATGAAAGACACATATAAAATAATCATTCC
>CALKRZ010000049.1 GCA_937989765.1 uncultured Clostridia bacterium
ATTGAAGATTTAATATTTAATCTTTTCTCTATTATTTTGTCAATTCCAGTGAAAGCGCCACTAACAACAAAAACAATATTTTTCGTATTAATATCTATTATTTCTTCTTGAGAATTTTTCTTGTTTTGTAGAAATCGTTTCAAAATTTTTCGTTCTAAGCGAGAGACGTACATTTGGGAAACATGTAGGATGTTTGCTACTTCTCGTTGGGTCTTTTCAGAATAAAATCTTTCGTGAATAAGTCTCTTTTCTATTTCATTAAATTGTTCTAGGTTTCTCAAGAGAAAATCCTTATCTTCGATGCGGCTAAAAGAAATATCTTCTTCTCCTACAAAAACAGAAAGGTTTTGATCACTTTCAGGAGAGACTAAGGCATCTAAGGAAATATAGTCTGTAGAATATTTTGCTTCCATTGCTTCCAAAATGAAGTCTTCATCGACGCCTAAAAAATTAGCGATTTCTGCTATGGTAGGTGTACGATTATAGTTTTGGGTTAATTCATGGGTAGCAGTATGGATTTTCTTGAGGAGTTCTATATTTTTCCGAGGAACTCGAATCAAGGAAGACTTATCACGAATAAAATTTTTGAGTTTTCCTACAATAGTAGAGGTTGCAAAAGTTGGAAACTGAACGCCTCTACTATCATCATATCGTTCTAATGCTTCCAAAAGACCAAGGCTTGCCACTTGATACAAATCTTCATAGTCAATGCCCCGATATAAAAATTTTTTAGCAATAATTTCTGCCAAATACATAAAATCATGGAAAAGAGCATTGCGTAGACTTATATTCTTGGTTTTGCAGTATTGATGCAGCCGCTGTTCTTTGGTGCATGAGTTCATGATATCACCTTAATTTCTTATGCATAATGATCTGGATAGATGTATCATCTGGCGTTGTAAGATCTACATCATCCATAAGAGCCTCAATCATCAAAATCCCCAAACCATCTTCATCAGAATCTGTAGAAGATGGATCTTTTTTTGCGGAAATAAAAATTTCAAGAAATTTGTTCTTGAGAATAAATTTAATCTGAAACATGCTTTGCCTGTTTTGAGAATTTTGCTTGATAAGATATGTACATGCTTCAGAAACAGCAGCTTTAATATCTTCGATATCTTCAATATTAAAACCCATACGATTTGCAATGGAAGAAGCAGTAAGCCGGGCTGCAGATACATATGCAGGATTTACAGGCAGACCCAGTTCAATGATATCATCATTGTTAGAGCCAGAAGCAGATTTAGTCATTGTTGGCACCTTCTATCACAAATACTTTATTTAGCTCTGTAATTTTGAATACTTTTGCTACATTGGGTTTTAATTGGCATAGAGAAATATTTCCATTGTATTGCTTTACTTTCTTTAACACAGAAACCAAAGAACCAAGTCCTGTACTATCAATATATTCAAGCTTGTCACAGTTTATATGTAAATCTGTTTTATGTTCTTGAATAAGTGCATTTAATTTTTCTTTCAGAAGTGAAGAGTTATAGATATCGATTTCACCTTCAATAGTAATATTCCAGATGTTTTTTGTATTGTCATATAATGAATTTAGTTTGAAGTCCATTAGGAACCCTCCTTGATCTTAATAGTTGCAAAATCTAATCCCGTAGCTATTATACCATATTATTTATGGAATACAAACACTATGGAATAAAAAAATTAGATATGATAAAATGAATAAATAGGCAAATAAAAAAGTACAGAAAGAGGATCGAGCATGGACACAATTGGTTACTTAGGTCCAAAGGGAACATTTTCAGAACAGGCAGCTTTGTACTGTGGAAATACATCCGTGCTTACCCCGTATCCTACGATTACGGATGTATTATTGGCAGTAGAGGCGGGAGAAGTACAGAAAGGAGTCGTGCCTATAGAAAACTCTATCGAGGGTGCAGTGAACACAACTTTAGATATGCTTATGTTTGATGTAAATCTTGCCATACAGGCTGAGATTGTCATTCCTATCGAACATCATTTATTAGTGAACGTAGGGACAAAAATAGAAGAGATTACCCATGTATTATCCCATATTCAGGCGTTGGGACAGTGTCGCAAGTGTATTCATGGGATTTGTCCTAGCGCTTCATTGGTATCTACCAGCTCTACAGCGGAGGGAGCAAAGAAAGTAGCCGAGGAGGGGAAAAACTGGGCGGCTGTGGGCACAAAGCTGTCAGCGGATACCTATGGTCTTACTATTTTAAGAAGCAATATACAGGATCAACATCAAAACGAAACAAGATTTATTGTGGTAGGAAAAGAAGATGTACCCTACCAACAAGGGTGCAAAACCAGTTTAGCCTTTTCTACTGCCAATACAAATAGACCAGGAGAGCTATATAAGGTACTGGATATATTTGCACTATGGGATTTGAATATGACCAAAATTGTTTCAAGACCCGCAAAAAATGGATTAGGTGAATATGTGTTTTTTGTAGATTTAGAGGGACATCGAGAACAGGAAGATTTAAAAGACGCCTTACGGATGGTACAAAGAAAAACTTCTTTCTTTAAAATGATGGGGTCTTACCAAATATTTACATAAGCTTTTCAGTATGAGAAAACAATGATATAATAAATACGTCGATGAGCATAAGGAAGGTGAAAATGTGGCGCTGCAAGATAAAGAGTTTGATATAACAAGAAATATAAAGATTATAGAGTGGTTAAAGAGCCAACTTCTTTCGGATGTATCTCAGCTGTATGCCAGTATGGTCAAGACTGAGGCGGATACCAATGATCGAGCCGATCTCATGGCAGATATGGTGATACTTACATATTTACTGGCCAAACGATTAGGAGTGCCCTATACGACCTTAGATATGAAGATCATGAACAAGCTAAAAGTGGGGATATTAGAGAATTCCACGATGGACGAATGGTACGGTGAACTTGTTGCCCTGTCCAAACATTTAGAGAAGAGCAGGGATTTGACAAGGAGGTAGTAGAATGAATAAAATATCCAAGTTTACCTTAGTAGGCGTTATTCTCTTAAGCGTTTTTTATACAGCAATAGGTTTTCTGGGTGGATATATATATCCTATTTACATATTTGCTGGGTTTTTTGGAGTGCCATTGACAGTTTTCGTATATCGACAGGGTATTCAGCCGATCGTGATCGGGGCGATTTTAGCTACTACTGGAGTGATTGCTGTTTTTATGAGTATAGGTGCATGGATTGTTCTTCTTTGCATAGGGATCATTCCAGCTGTGGTTTGTGGCATGCTATATTATAAACAAGCCCCCTTACTACGCATTATCTTAGGAACAGGACTTAGTTATTTTGGGGGAATTATTGCTGTATTTTTGATATACCAGATGATATATGGACAAAACATAGTACATCAATATTATCATGTGACCAGGGAAATAGAGAGTTGGACGGCTCAGAGAACTGATCAAAAAGAAAGTCGAATGATTAAACAGCTGCCACAATTACAAGAAGTGTACAAGGAAGTCTCTTTATTTAAATGGCTTAATATCAATCTATCAGAAGATCAAATAATTCAGTATCATGCCTTGAAGAGATTAAAAGATAAAAAAAATTTTTATTATTTGCAACATTTATTCCCGTCCTTATTATTTATTTTGTCTTTTGTTTTTGGATTAACGCAAGTTATATGTACAAGAGTCTTATTCTATATATTGCAGTGGAAGGCTTCCTCTCTCAAGACATTATTTAGCTTCTCGATTACCCCAGTAGTACCTCTCCTTTTTATAGGCATGATGATTTTTTCGACAGGAATGGGAGAAGACAAATATAGAGTGCTTTCTATGGCGTTTGATAATATGCAGGTCATTTTTGGTGTAGCTATGTTTTTAGTGGGAATATTTCTCATCATTCATCTTATACGTGTATCTCCATCTGGGGCACTATTTAAGATTTTCATTGTTTTTTTCAGTATTCTAGGATTGTATTTTAGTCCAATTATGTTTGTGATGATCGGTTTTATAGAAGGTCTATTTAATTTTCGTCGGGTCAAGCGATTTCTGTAGAGGGTTATAAGATATCAAGCACTTGTCTTGGAGTCATTTAGAATACCACTTGCAGGATATAAGTATGGAGGCACATATGAAAAATAAATCCCTTAGAGTAAAGCTAACCCTAGTTCCTTCTTGGTCCCATCTGTACTTGTTGGGAAATCTATTTTTATCTGTAGTCTTACTTTTTTTGAAACTACAGTGGGGTCTTGTGGGTATTGTCATATGCATGGGTTTGGCAGCAATAGAAGTATATGGAATGATTTCTTCTCAAAGAAAGATGAATGATTACCCACAAAATGTAGCTGTAAATGCAGAAGTAATCCAAAAAACAGAGAATATTATAGTAAAAAAAGAAGAAATAAAAGAAACTCCGTTAGTCGGCTTGATTTTTATTGATAATTTTGAAGAAGCGATGGAGAGTATGGAAGAAGTACGGTGGCCATTACTAGTGGCGCTCATTGATCGCAAACTAAATTCTTTGGCACAGCAGTTGGATGGAATTGTAAGAAAGTTTGAAAAAGATAAGTATATGTGTGTATTTTCCAATGAACACTTAAAAGTTTTACAGGAAAAAAAATTCGAGATTTTAGATCAAATAAGAGAAATCAACATAGGAAATGAGTTACCTGTTACATTGAGCATAGGAATTGGCGTCAATGGAAAGACTTTGGCTCAATCCATGGAATATGCTAGGGCAGCCATTAATTTGGCGCTAGGGCGGGGTGGAGATCAGGCTGTACTAAAGGATATGGACAAGTACTCTTTTTATGGTGGCAAAACCAAAGAAGTAGAAAAGTCAACTCGCGTAAAAGCAAGGATCAAGGCATACGCATTTCGAGAATTGGTAGAAGCAGCGGATGAAATAATAGTGATGGGGCACAAGATTCCAGATGTAGACTGTTTAGGTGCAGCAGTAGGGGTTTATCGTGCAGCAGAGCTCTTAGGCAAAAAATCTTATATTGTACTTAATGAAGTCAATACAAGTATTAAATCTTTATACGATCGATTAATTCAATCAGGCGAATATAAAGAAGAGATATTTTTGGATAGAACAAAAGCTATGAGTTGTATAGGAGATAAAACCCTATTGGTCTTAGTAGATGTCCATCGGCCTAATTATACAGAGTGCCCAGAACTATTGGATGTATGCAAAAAAATCGTGGTATTTGATCATCATAGAAAAAGCGCAGAGTTCATAGAACATGCAGTACTGACATATTTAGAAACCTATGCTTCTTCTACTTGTGAGCTAGTTGTAGAAATCCTTCAATATATTGTAGACAAGGTGAAGTTAAAGCCCATAGAAGCCGATGCATTACTGGCAGGGATCACTGTAGATACGAAAAACTTTGCATATAAAGTAGGGGCTAGAACTTTTGAAGCGGCCGCATTCCTTCGGAGAAATGGTGCCGATACCACTCGGGTACGAATGCTATTTCAAAATGACATGGAGTCCTATAAGGCTCGTGCAACAACTGTACGGGATGCGGAAGTATATAAGGAGACGATGGCGATCTCTGTATGTCCAGGAGATACTCAAAACCCAGTATTAACTACAGCCCAAGCGGCAGATGAACTTCTTAATATTAGTGGGATTACAGCTTCTTTTGTGATGTGTAGTGCAGATGACAAAATATTAATTAGTGCAAGATCCGTAGGAGATATGAATGTGCAGTTGATCATGGAAAAATTAGGAGGAGGTGGGCATTTGACAGTAGCTGGAGCACAACTTACAGATGCTTCCATCTATACAGCAAGAGAACAGCTTAAAGATGCAATACAAGAATATTTACAGGAGGGTGAAAAAAAATGAAAGTAATATTGACACAAGATATAAAAAATGTAGGTAAAAAGGGACAGCTGATGGAGGTAAGTGACGGATATGCAAGGAACTTTTTGTTCCCTAAAAAATGCGCGATCGAAGCAACAAAATCCAATATGAATGAATTGCAACTAAAACAAAAGTCAGAAGATCATAAAAAAGAAAAAGAACTGAAAACAGCAGAGGATTTAGGTAAAAAGCTAGCAGAGAGTAAAGTACAAGTGGCGATCAAAACAGGCGGCAATGGAAAAGCATTTGGGTCAGTTACGAGCAAAGAAATTGCAAAAGCCATAGAAGATCAACTGAAGCTTTCCATCGATAAGAAAAAAATTGTATTGAGTGATCCTATTCGTATTCTAGGTACATATCAAGTATCTATTAAGATACATCCACAAGTAACAACACAATTAGAGGTTAACATCGTAGGAGAATAGGCAAGGGGGTAGTTATGGAAACGGCATTTATGCAAAGGATTCCACCTCATAATATAGAAGCAGAACAGTCTGTATTAGGGTCCATGATCATTGATCGTGAAGCAATCGCATCGGCTACGGAAATGCTTCGAGGGGATGATTTTTATCGTCCTGATCATAAAGAGATCTTTGATACCATTGTAGATTTGTTTACTAAAGGGGAACCCGTTGATTTAGTTACACTAAAGAGTAGGGTAGAGGAAAGAGGACTACTAGATCAGATCGGAGGCATTCCGTACCTTTCTGAATTAGCCTCTTCAGTACCCACCTCTGCTCATATCAAACAGTATGCCAAGATTGTAGAAGAAAAGGCGCTTCTACGGAAACTGATTAAAGCATCCCAAGAAATTTCTGCTGCGAGCTTTGAAGCAAGACAAGATGTAAATGTGATTATTGACCAAGCTGAAAAAAGTATTTTTAATATTTTACAGAATCGAAGAACGGAAGAATTTTCGCATATTCGAGAAGTACTTCTGATTGCTTTTGAGAAAATAGAGAGTGTCTATCATAATCAAGGAAAGGTAACGGGTATTCCTACAGGTTTTATGGATATAGACTATAAAACAGCGGGGTTGCAGCCCTCTGATCTTATTTTGATTGCGGCACGTCCTTCGATGGGCAAAACAGCTTTTGCCCTAAATATTGCTCAATATGCAGCGGTTCGGCAGCAGGTACCCACTGCTGTTTTTAGTCTAGAAATGTCTAAAGATCAGTTGGTCAATCGTATGCTTTGTGCAGAAGCCATGGTAGATGCTCAAAAACTTAGGACAGGGAGTCTAGAACAAGATGATTGGGTAAAGATTGCAAGAGCGATGGGACCGCTAGGGGAAGCACCTATATTTATTGATGATACCGCGGGTATTACAGTGATGGAAATGAGAGCCAAATGCAGAAGGCTAAAACTAGAAAAAGGTTTGGGTCTTATTATGATTGACTATCTACAGCTCATGAGTGGGAATGGTAAGACCGATTCTCGTCAGCAGGAGATTTCGGAAATATCACGTTCTCTGAAAGCCTTGGCAAGGGAGATGAATGCACCCGTGATTGCACTATCTCAGTTAAGCCGTGCTTGTGAGTCTAGGGCCGATCACAGACCTATGCTTTCAGACCTTCGTGAATCAGGAGCGATCGAGCAGGATGCCGATGTCGTAGCATTCTTATATCGAGATGAATATTATCATCCAGACAGTGAAAAGAAAAATCAAGCAGAAGTCATTATTGCAAAGCAAAGAAATGGCCCAACAGGGACCGTGGATTTAGTTTGGTTAGGACAATATACAAAGTTTGCGAACATGCAGAGGAATTAGGGATTACTAAAGAAG
>CALKRZ010000050.1 GCA_937989765.1 uncultured Clostridia bacterium
ATAGTTAAATGTAATGTTACCATCTTCTAAAACAGGACTTTGTACTGGTCTTACATACTTGATCTTTTCTACACCTTCTGTGATGACTACTCTTGTATACGCTTCCTCTGGATCTATATCAATAAATCGATCTGCTCCAAAAGCATCTTTTTCCTTCCAATCTGTCCCTTTTCTTAGAACAAATCCGATCTTAGATACTCCGGGCGCTACTTCGATATCGACAACTGCTACGCCACCTTCTACTTTATCAAAATCAATTTGATCATTTTTTACGCCTGTTCCCCATACCCAAATATTCCAATCTGCATAGTCTTGCTCGTTTCTCACATACGTAAATTCTACGTATTTTTTAATATTTTCTTTTACGGTCACTACTTTAATGGTTTCCGCAGCACCAGATTTTGCATTAATGATCACAATGCCTGGCTTTAGACCTTTTACTTTTCCGCCTGCATCCACCGTCGCAATCGTAGCATCTGAGGAACTCCAAGTTACATTGGCTCCACTCATTTCTTGATCAAACTGATCTCGTACAATCGCAGCTAACTGAAGAGTATATGTTTCATACACGGAACTACTGCCTTCTATAGAAATATTTTCTGGCACTAGTTTTGCCACAGTTACATTCACAGTACCTGTAACACTACCTACTTTTGCTGTGATTGTGGTTGTACCATTCTTTAGACCCGTAATTCTTCCATTGCTTACTTTAGCCACGGTTGGATCTGAAGATGTCCATACTATCGTTTGTCCAAGCATTACTTTACCTTTTTGATCTTTTACAACTGTTTGGACTGCTCTTGTCATACCCACGTCTAATCCCACTTTATTTGGGGTTATCGTGATCGTATCTGGGATTGGATCATATGCTGCTTCTGCCTCGTCATACAGCACCATCATAGATAGTCCTGCAACAGTTACCTTATCTCCATCTACTGTACGAAGTGTTGTGGTACCTGCTTTTTTATCATCTACAACAATCTTCCAATCAGCAGCAGCTGGAAGTGTTACTTCTTTGGCTGTATCGTTCGCATTGTAAATAACTACAATATTTTTCCAAGGATCATTGTTGGCATGATTTTTTAATTGATATGCAACAATATTACCTTCTTTTTTAAATACTTGCATATGATCTTCTACTGCTTTTTTAGTGTCCATTTTAAATGCTGGATGGGTTTTTCTTAGCTCTAATAACCCTTGATGATAATCAAATACAGGTTTAAATTTAGCTTTTTGGTCCCATCTGATTTTATTGATCGCATCTGGACTCTTATAACTGTTATGATCTCCGAATTTTGTTCTTAAGAATTCATCTCCTGCATGAATAAAGGGTATTCCTTGAGAAGTTAATACAATACCATTTAATAATAAGGATCGTTTAACCGTTTCATTAGCTAGTACATCCTTAAGATCTACATCCTTGTATGGATTTGCTTTTGAAACAGCTGCCTCCACACTACTTCCATCTACCATAGATCCATCTTGGATCTTATGATACAGCATACTATACTCTTTATCCTTCTCTTGAGTCACAACAATCTTGTCCCACAAGTTAAGATTATCATGTGCTGTCACGTATGCAATATTTTCTGTAGGACTATCTGTAAAGTCATCAAAAGCACCCATAATACCTTTTACGATGTCCTCTTCTTTGCCTGTTGCTCCTGTTGCAAAACCCTTACCAGTACCATCACTATCTCCTTTGATAGCACCTCGGAGATTATCGTTAAATACTGCAAAATTTTTACCTCTTTGTTTTCCTTTATCTGTTTGCAGTTCTCCCGCTAATGGTGAACCACCTGCTTGCCAAGGCTCTCCATAAATTAATAAAGTTGGATCTACTTGCTCATGCAGCTCTTTTGTTAATTCTCTCATTGTTTGTACATCAATAAGTCCCATCAAGTCAAATCGGAAGCCGTCTACATTATATTCCTCTGCCCAATACTTTACAGAATCTTTAATGTATTTTCGCACCATAGGGCGCTCAGAAGCTACTTCATTACCACATCCTGAACCATTGGTAAACTTACCTGTATCTGTTGTACGATAATAATATCCAGGCACTACTTTATTAAATGGTCCATCTTCAATCTCATAGGTATGATTATATACTACATCCATAATAACGCGCATACCTGCATTTTGAAGTGCTTGCACCATTTCTTTAAATTCTGTAATTCTTGCTTTTGGATTTTTTGGATCGGTTGCATAAGATCCTTCTGGTACATTATAGTTCTGAGGATCATAACCCCAATTAAATTTAGCATCCTTAGAATTCGGATCATTCACTGTGATTTCATTTACAGAAGCAAAATCATATACAGGTAGTAAATGAATATGCGTGACTCCTAATTCTTTTAAGTGGTCAATACCAACCTTTTCGCCCTGTACTGTTTTGCCTGTTTCAGTAAATGCTTTGAATTTTCCTTTGTAGATCATTCCTGAACCTTCGTCAATGGAAAAATCTCTTACATGTAGTTCATATAGAGTCGCATCTGTGGGAGAAACCATGTTATCTGGTCTTACACCAGGTGTCCACTTCGCTGGATTTGTAGCGGTGAGATTTACAATAGCTGTTCTCTGTCCATTTGCTGAAACTGCCTTTGCATAAGGGTCTACCGCATAATTTACTTTCCCGTCTGCAAACTCTAGACGGTACATATAATACTTACCTGCTAAGTCTCCATTTACAGTTACAGACCATACTCCATTGTCAGCTCTTACCATTGCTTTGCTATCGGTATGATTTGTATGATCTTTAATTTTACCATTTGCATTGTATTCTGTATCTTTTATGTCATTGTACATTGCTAATTTTACATCTTTTGCTGTGGGTGCCCATACCTTAAATGTACTGCTTGTACTTGTATATACCAGCCCCAAATCATTCCCTGAATGATAATATTTAGGATTGTCTAGTACATTACGCATAACAACCTTTGATGCTGTAAATCGAGTGCTTTTTACTTCATACATATTTCTTACATCGATTTTTGATGAATCTTTAATTATTAATTTTACTTGTGAGTTTCCTACTTTAATAGGTGTAACTGCAATAACTGTATTATTATTGGTCACATCAATTACTTGAAACTCGTTTTCTTCATTTTCACTTAATCCATGCGTTACTGTTGCAGTGATTTCATCTACTGCATCCATGATTGCTCCACGTACTCTTGGAGAGATATCTGCATCCGCTCTTTTGTAGAATACTTCTTCTACATCTTGAATGATCCATACTTGTACAGTATTAGCACCTGTAGGCATTTGGATGACTCTTGTAACTTCTTGTCCATCCCAGCCACCTTTTGGTCTTGTGATGATATTTAATTTTTTAGCTTGAGATTTATATACTATTTGTTTAAATCCATCTGCACCATCTTTATTAAATTCATGCAATTGTCCTTCTTTTCCTTCTTGCCAAATCCAAGCTGCCCAATCCCCAGTTTTTCCATCATATCGATAATAATTGATGGTATAGGTGTTTTCAGTTGAGGGTGTACTTCCACCTGAATCTGGTGTACTGCCTGTATTTGTTCCACCACCTGTAGCTGGTGCTGTAGTTGTAGGAGTAGTACTTCCTTGATCTACACTTATTGCACTGCCTTGTTGTATATCCTTATCATTTACTTTTACATTTTTAGCATCTATCTGTGCATTTTCGATCTTACCTGCACCCGTAATTACAGTGCCTTCTGCAGCTGCGTTAACTTGTACCTTCACGATCAAAGCACCTTTTTGTACTTCGAGCTTAATGATTTTATTAACCTGCATATCCGTTACTTTAGCACCATCTGCTAATTCAATAGAAACTTTTGCATTAAGAATCATTTGTCCTACTGTAGCCTTTAAAACATTAATGATTGTATTATCTGCTTTATCATCTATAGTGAGTTTTGTGATAGAACCACTTTCCACATTTACTTTTGCAGCTCCAGAAACTTGTACACTTTCAAAGTCTCCTGCAAAGGTAATGTCTGCATCTTTATTGACTTCTTCTGATACTTCTACATTACTAAACCCTGTTGACCCTGCTGTTACATTGCTTTCTTCTAACTTTACGCTAGATTGTATTACTGTATTTGTTACTGTTGTTGTACCCTGTGCAACCACTCTTACTTTACCAACTTTTTTATTCACAACAACTTTTTTGAGCGTGGCGTCTTTAAAGTAAATACTGTTTTCCCCACCACCGCTGATAACTGTGTTTCCTAATACAGTTACCTTATCAAGGGTAACTTCTCCTTGACCAATACCTGCAGTCAAGTAGAGATCTCCTTCAACAATGGTATCTTTCAAAATCACACCAGCTGCATTGATTACTACATTCCCTGGTGTCTGCTGTTTTTCATATGTACCCGCGGTAGTATATATATTTCCCGTTAATTCATCCACCATCTTAAATACTTCTGCTCTGGTAATAGAATTAGTAGGCTTATATGTTCCATCTTTATATCCACCTATAATACCTTTGTCTACCAGTGCATTGACGGAAGTACGAGCATACTCAGCCACTTTATTTCCATCTTTAAACTTATTTACTGTATCTGAATTGGATTTAAGTTCAAAAGCTCTTCCTAACATTGTAGCCGCTTCTTGTCTACTAATATTAGTATTAGGCTTTGCTAAGTTTCCAGCATATCCTGTAATAATTCCTGCAGCTTTGGCTTTTGCCATATCTTCAGCAAACCAATCTTTAGAGGATACATCTGCAAAATTTTCAGAGGATATTGCTGTGAATTCAAATACATTATTAATGATTCGTGCAAATTCAGCTCTTTTTATATTATTATTGGGTTTAATTGTTCCGTCTTTGTATCCAGCAATGATGCCTTTAGATACAAGACTGTTCGTGTATGCGACTGCCCAATGTCCTTCTACATCAGTAGGTTGTGCAAATACTGTTCCCACTGAAGATATCATCATACACATTGTCAATAATAAGGCAATACTTTTACGATACATCTTGTGCATTTTTCATTTCCCCCTTTTGTTAATCGTTTTACTCTTAATTACATCATTCGTGCTTTGTCACACCCCCTTCACCAAACTTTTTTGGTACTGCTCTTGCAAGTTGAAGTTGAACTTAAACAAAACTATAGACTGCGAGAAAAATGTACAAAAAGAACTGTTTGTTATACAACATTTTATTCATTATTGTACATATAACCTATTATACCATGTAAATATTTCTATTTCAACATAGAAATTGGCGATTTTTTCTATTTAATATATCAAATAAACCGCTTTAATTAGATAGTTTTAACATATCAGGGAATTGTCGATTTTCTCAAGTACGAAAATATGTGTTTTTTCTTATTTCATGAAACACTTCAAATCACTACTTTCTACTGTATAACAAAAAAAGAACTCCAAGAAATATTGGAATTCTTTTTTGTATTTATCCTACAATCTGGTCGTATTCTTCAATAATAAACTTCTCCACCCCATACAATGCCACTGCTCCATCTGCTGCTGCGGTAATGATCTGCATGAGGACTTTTCTACGAAGATCACCTGCCACAAATACGCCTGGAACATCCGTTTTGCAGTCTTCCCCCGCTTGGATGTATCCTACTTCATCCATCGCAACTTTTCCAGTAAATAATGCTCCATTCGGTATTGTACCGATTGCCACAAATAATCCTTCTATCTCTAGCTCTTTCATCTCGCCATTTTTATTATTCTTTATCCTAATGCCTTTAACCGTATCATCCCCGATGATCTCTAGTACTTCAGTATCCCATAGGACTTCCACATTGGGTTGCTCAAAGAGCTTTTCTTGAAGTACTTTGGCGGCTCGGAATTGATTTCTTCGATGAATGACATATACTTTAGGGGAATGTCTAGCCAAAAAGATCGCATCCTCAACGGCTGTATCTCCTCCCCCTACGATCGCTGTCACTTTCCCATCAAAAAAAGCTCCATCACAGGTGGCACAATAGGACACGCCTTTTCCCCTGAGTGTTCTTTCCATAGGAAGCCCTAGCTCTTTCCAATTCGCGCCTGTAGCTATGATCACTGTTTTGCTCTCATATGTATGTTTTCTAGTCTTTACGATCTTAGTCTTGCCTTCTAATTGTACTTCTGTTACTTCTTCTACGACGGGAGAGATGCCGAATACCTTGGCATGTTCCTGCATCTGTAGTGCTAGGTCTGGGCCGATGATGGCTGCTATGCCTGGATAATTCGCTACTTCATAGGTCTTTGCCACTTGCCCTCCTGCAAATTCTTTTTCTAACAATAAGGTATCAAGCTTTGCTCGACCTGCATATATGGCGGCTGCCATACCAGCAGGCCCTGCCCCTATAATGATTACATCAAACATGATTTCACCTCTTATCATTTTTCCTACATTTTATTATATGCATTTTATGACCATAATAACATAGTGTATAAAAAAATAAAGTCCCGCAGCCTTGTTTTCGGGACTTTTGTAAACTTTGAAATTATCTCTTTGATAGTTGTTTGATTTTGACATTCTTCAAACCAAATCTTCTTATTCTTCTTCATTCTCTACATACGGTGGCAAACTAGTAAAATTAATATTGGATAATTTCAATACTTCATTAATATACTCTTGAAGTTTTACATATAAAAACGGCACAGCTTCCTGTTCTAATATCTGCTCTATCTGATCCTTTGTCAATCTTTCTTCTACTATTTCAAATTGCCCTTGGATTTTAGCCTTTAATATTTCAACTTGATCATTTATGAGAAATGTCGGAATTATTTCAACGATATTTTTTTTGTTTTCTCTCATTTCATCTGGCGTTTTTATGCTAATTTGAACTTCAACTTTTATATTCTGCTTTCCTTTGGCCAATTTTTCAAAGTCAAATTCTACTTGAGAAATTCTATAATGCTTACACTCAACATTCTTATTCACAACAGAGCACCTCCCTATGCGTTACTTTAGGCCTTGTCACACTTAATTCACTTCCGCAACAATCATTTTCCCATTCTAATGATAACTTTTGAACTTGCTTATAAGATAACTCACTCCAAAATAGAGTTCTATTCTTTTCCGTCTTCTTCTTGACACTATAATTATATATAAGAGAATCTGTTACTATATTGTATTCTTGAATGTTCTTCATGTACCAAATGATTTGCGGCTGTGCTTTTATAAATTTTTTAAGTTTATAGCCTTCGCTTTCACATTTAATGAAGTCATAATACTCTTTTAGATCTTTAGAAGCAATTTCAAAAAATGATTTTTCAACTGGCAAATCTTCGGAATTAATGCTTTCAAATTCTACACCTTCGACTTTATCTGATTCCAAATCATCTTCTGTATATATTTTCCATATATTTTTAGACTTTTCAAAAATTTGCTTCATTGTAATCTTTTTCTCAAGCATTTGAACAATCTCACTATTATTAGATTTAGCTACTAGATATGACATTTCATCCGTATCATAACATAATACGATATACCTATTTCCTTTACTATCTTTACATACGTAAAAAATAGGTATATCGTAATCAACTAAGCATTTTTCAAAATATAATTCATTATTATCAATTATAAAGCATACATCATTATTCATTCTAGCACCTACTTTATTATACTTGCTTCAAATTCATTATATGATTCATACAACCACCAACACAAATGTTGAGTGTCTTCGTTAAGTTGTATTGGTCCACCTTCTTCTTTAACACAAATATTTGCTAGCTTCCATCCTGCTCTAGGGAGTTTCATTCTGTTTTCCACCATAGCTCTATTTAGAAATAAAGAACATCCATAATAATTTGGACTATTTGCATCATATCTACCACCTCTAGGCGCTCTTTTTTTGCCTAATTCAGCGTACGATCTTAAATCACTTCTATTAACTGGAGTATTGTCAGCTTCTTCTCTTTCTATTCCACGATATGCAATTCTAGATTCGTATTGAACTTTTGTATCTGGCGGAAACTGTATTTCTCCACTTCTTAACTTTTCTTTAAATACACTAGGAAATTTTAGATAGTATTCTTCGTTCATCATCTTCTCCAAGTAATTTTAATTTATTATAATCAGATAATATCATGTTCTTACATATATAATCGTAATCTTACTATTTATTCTATCATACTTTGTTTTTTTCTACCACATTAAATTTAATCTCACAATTATTGTTCGTAGAGGTTTGTCAATTAAAAAATCACAACAAAAAGGATGTTATCAACACTCGAAGGCATTGAAAACATCCTATATTTTTGTTAGATATTTGTTAGTTGTGTGTTAGTTATCGCACCAAATCCATACCATTTTACGACATCCCAAATCTTCAAGAAGCCAGTAAATATAAGATTTTGCACGATTCCATAAACGGCACAGACTATCTTTTGGAGAACTGAGGTGCTCTTCTTGCGCCTTTGAGTCCATATTTTTTTCTTTCTTTCATTCTTGGATCTCTTGTTAAGAAACCTGCTTTTTTTAGAAGTGGACGTAATTCTAAGTCTGCTTCCAAAAGGGCTCTGGAGATACCATGTCTGATTGCACCCGCTTGGCCTGTATATCCACCACCGTGTACATTTACGAGTATGTCAAATTTACTTGTTGTTTCTGTTAATTCTAGAGGTTGTCTCACGATTAATTTCAATGTTTCTAAACCAAAGTAATCGTCCATGCTTCTTTTATTAATGGTTACTTGACCATTGCCAGGTACTAAATATACTCTAGCGATAGATTTTTTTCTTCTACCTGTTCCGTAGTATTTCGCTGCCATTTATGGATCCTCCTCTCGTTTCTATTAATATTTGATTTCTAACACTTCTGGTTGTTGTGCTTGATGATCATGTGATCCACCAGCATATACACGAAGTTTTTTAAGTGTTTGTCTTCCTAAGCTGTTTTTAGGAAGCATCCCTTTTATCGCTAACATAAGAATTTGATCTGGTTTGTTTTGTAGCATAGTTTTATAAGAAACTTCTCTCATACCCCCTACATGTCCTGTATGATGTCTGTATAGTTTCTGATCTGCTTTCTTACCTGTTACCTTGATTTTCTCGGCATTGATAATAATAACATGATCTCCTGTATCTGCATGAGGTGTGAAAATAGGTTTATGTTTTCCTCTTAAAATCTTTGCGACTTCTGCTGAAAGACGGCCTAAAGTATGGTCAGTAGCGTCTACAATATACCATTTTCTTTGAATGTCGGCTGGCTTTGCCATGTATGTTGTTCTCATCATATTCCCTCCTTAAATGTACTGTACGATTCCTCTATCTCAAAACCCGGGGCTAACGGATTTGAAAGTGGCATATCAAACGTAGTAATTGTAATATATTTAGCCTCGCGTGTCAAGGCTAAATGTATAGATGTTTTCAAAGATTCATCTAATATTCTATAGAAAGCAGGGTCAAGCCTTGTGGGGGGGCTGTTTGTCCAGCTTGTATACGATCCTTGGATTTGATGATGCGTGGTATTTCTTCTGGACTAATTTTTCCTAGTCCTACATCAGTGAGTGTTCCTGTTATAATCCTCACCATATTGTATAAAAATCCAGTGCCCGTGACAGTCAGTATGATCATTTGACCTTGTTTTTCTACGGAAAGTGCTAGGATGGTTCTCACAGTGGTTTTGACAGATCCTCCTGTGGCACTAAAAGCTTTAAAATCATGCGTTCCCACAAAGTACTGGGCAGCCTCTTGCATCTTCTGTAGATCCAGAGGCCGACGGTTAAATTCTGCATAATTCCTCCATTGTGGAATCGGAAAGCGTGCATTTATGATTTTATACTGATACGTCTTTTGTTTGGCTCCATAACGAGGGTGAAACTCTAGATCCACTGCTTCTGCAAGACGCACTACGATATCCTCCGGGAGTGCTGCATTGAGGGCATAAGGTATGCGGTCTATAGGAATGGTGGTATCTGTCTGAAGAGTCGCCACTTGTCCTAGGGCATGAACGCCTGTATCGGTTCGACTGGCTCCCGTGACAAATGAAGCTTTTCCAAATATTTTCGTGCAGGCTTCTTCTACCCTTTGTTGTACTGTCATGGCATTATTCTGCCTCTGCCAGCCACAATAATTCGTTCCATCATAGGAAATGGTCATCTTAATATTTTGCATACGCCGCCCCCTATCATAAAATACGGAGTAAGATCATCATGATCACCAATAAACCCATCACTGCAAGTGCCTTATGATCTCTTTTTTGAATGACTGCTTGTTTCATTCGGGTTCGATTTTCTCCTCCCCGATAACAGCGCGCTTCCATGGCCATAGCCAGTTCATCCGCCCGGCGAAATGCAGATATAAATAAGGGTACTAATAGGGGAATAAGACTCCTTGCTCGCTTTATGATGCCACCTGTTTCAAAGTCTGCCCCTCTCGCCATCTGCGCTTTCATGATCTTATCTGTTTCTTCTAATAGGGTGGGGATAAAACGGAGCGCAATCGTCATCATCATCGCAATCTCATGCGCCGGTACGCCAATCCGTTTAAATGGTCCTAGAAGACTCTCTATGCCATCCGTTAACTGTATCGGCGAAGTCGTTAGGGTCAATAAGGACGAGCCAGTAATGAGGAAAATAAGACGCGTAGCAATAAGCCCTGCGGCGTAGATGCCTTCTATGGATATTTTAATAAATGAAAACTCCCATAAGATCTGTTCTCCTGGAGTCATAAATACATTAATCCCTACAGTAATAAGAATAATCGCCATAATCCCCCGAAGACCTCTAAAAATAAATCCTGATGGGACCTTGGACAAATATACTACTGCCCATAGAAAGAAAAAGATAATGCCATATCCGACGAAACTATCCACAATGAATAGCGCTGTGATAAATAAAAATGTGGACAAGATCTTGACTCTAGCATCTAGCTTGTGTAGCACTGAGTCCACTGGATAATACTGTCCTATGGTAATGTCTCGAAGCATACGATACACCTACTTTAATAATGGTTTTAGTACTTTTACAGCTTCTTTAATCGTAAATAAATCTGTGGGTACTGAAATCCCTAGCTCGGAAAGCGCGTGCATGATATAACTGATTTGTGGAATTGCCAAACCCATGGCTTCTAATCGATCCACATGATGAAATACTTGTCTTGGCGTTCCTGTAAGTGCGATCTGTCCTTGATCCATCACAAGAACCCGATCTACTAGCTTCGCCATATCTTCCATACTATGAGACACTAGTATCACCGTAATGCCCAACGCTTCATGGAGCTTTCTAATATTGCCCAGAATCTCATCCCGTCCTCTGGGGTCTAATCCTGCTGTAGGCTCATCCAAAATCAGTACTTCTGGCTGCATAGCGAGTACACCTGCTATGGCTACCCTTCGCTTTTGTCCTCCTGATAATTCAAAAGGAGATTTCTCATACAGATCTTCATTCAACCCTACTATATAAAGGGCTTCCTGTACCCGTCTTTTTACTTCTTCTTTGGAAAGTCCCATATTTTCTGGACCAAAAGCCACATCTTTAAATACTGTCATTTCAAAGAGCTGATGCTCAGGATATTGAAATACAAGTCCAACTTTTTGACGAATTTGTCGTAATTTACTCTTATCTTTATGGATATTTTCTCCGTTTATAAAGATTTCTCCTCGAGTAGGGAGTAAAAGACCATTCAAATGTTGAATCAAGGTAGATTTTCCTGAACCCGTATGTCCGATCAATCCCAAAAATTCTCCTTTTTTGATCTCCAGATGGATACTCTGCAGGGCTGCCTTCTCAAAAGGCGTATTGGCACTATAGATATGCGTCAAGTCGCATATCTTAATACTATGTTCTGTCGCTTTATTTACTGAACACTCTAGTTCAGGCGCACTCTGTATTGTCTGAATATGCGTCTCTTGAAAGGGCATCATTTTTAAAGATATCTCTTTTACTACTTCTTTAATGGATAAAAGATCAGAGGGCAGGTCAACACCTTCTTGTTGTAACTGGTAGGCTAACTCCGTTGCCTGGGGTACATCTAATCCCAGTTCCTTTATTCTTTGTACTTGCCCGAATACCTCGCGCGGAGTACCATCTAGTACTATATGGCCCTGTTCCATTACGATCACTCGATCTGCCTGTACAGCTTCCTCCATATAGTGAGTAATGAGGATTATCGTGATATTTTCTTCTTTATTCAGCTTATATATGGTTTCTATGACTTCTTTTCTTCCAGAGGGATCTAGCATGGCTGTGGGTTCATCTAACACAATGCATTCTGGTTTCATCGCTAATACCCCAGCAATAGCAATGCGTTGCTTTTGCCCACCTGATAGTAAATGTGGAGAGTGCTGCATATACTCCTGCATTTCTACAGCAGCTAACGCATTGTTGACGCGTAATCTGATTTCCTGTGGAGCAATGCCTAAGTTTTCGGGTCCAAAAGCCACATCCTCTTCTACAATAGTCGCAATGATCTGGTTATCTGGATTTTGAAATACCATACCCGCAGTCTGACGAATATCCCATAGAAAATGAGAATCTTTTGTATCCATCCCCTTTATCCACATGGTTCCTTCTGTAGGATGTAATATGGCATTCATATGCTTTGCTAAAGTTGATTTTCCGGAACCATTATGACCTACTATGGCAATAAATTGACCCTTTGTAATGTCTAAATCTATTCCCTTTAAGGCTTGATATTTTTCTTCTATATGACCCGCTTCATTGTGCCGTATATACTCGTATACCAATCCACTAGATGCAATCATTGTCATCATAAGTTCACCACCTGGTTAGTCTTGAGAATATGTTTGGATAGCTCTTAGCACACGCAAAGAGCTATCCAAACATATTCTAATGATAAGGCATCTTCAAAAAAATAACTAGCCAATATGATGGTCTGTTTTGTGCCATACTTCGTTGTCAGAACCCCTTGATAAGACCATTATCAAGGGAACCTTCCGCCTTGTCTGACACAAAATATCCTCATCATCTTGACTAGTTATTTTCTTTCAGATGCCTAATGAGGATTAAGAGTAACTCTTAATCCCCATAGTTATTAGAATATACTAGTTTATTAGTCTATACTAATTCAATAATAACTTCTTCTGCAGCATCGCCTTTACGTGGTCCTAATTTTGTAGTCCGAGTATATCCACCATTTCGGTCAACATACTTAGGTGCAATATCAGTGAACAGTACTTCAACCATGTCTACAACTTTAGTGTTTTGTCTCTTCTTTAATCCTGTGACAGGTACTTCTTTCACAGGGTACAAGAAGCTTAGCATTTGGCGTCTTGCATGCAAACGAGTAGCACTGTCTTTTTTGATTGTTTTTTCAACTTCTTCAAATACAGTGACTTTCTTTCCGTTTACAGTTTCTTTCACACGATTGCCTTGTGCATCTTTTTTTGGTACTTTGCTTGTTACGGTTACTTCTGTATAATTATCTTTTTCTTTGATTGCAAGAGTAATCATTTTTTCTGCAAGACCTCTGATTTCTTTTGCTTTTGCTTCTGTCGTTCTAATTTTTCCGTGGTACAGTAGATTGGTCACTTGGTTTCTCAGTAACGCTTTTCGCTGAGCAGTTGGACGACCAAGCTTTCTATGTCCAGCCATGACGAAACCTCCTTTTCACTCTAATCATCACTCGGTTTTAACGCGAGCCCTAATTCTGCCATTTTATTTAACACTTCTTCTAGTGATTTACGTCCTAAATTACGAACTTTCATCATTTCTTCTTCTGTTTTGCTTGCTAAGTCTTCCACAGAATTGATTCCTGCACGCTTTAGGCAGTTATAGGAACGAACCGAAAGATCTAGTTCTTCAATGCTCATTTCCATTACTTTTTCTTTTTTGCCTTCTTCTTTTTCTACCATGATTTCTGTGTTCTTGGCATTATCACTAAGATCAATAAATAGATTGAGGTGTTCATTTAAGATTTTGGCTCCTAAACTCACTGCCTCATCTGGCGTAGTGGTACCATTGGTCCACACTTCCAACACTAATTTATCATAATCCGTAATTTGTCCTACACGGGTATTTTCTACCAAAAAATTGACTCTTTGTACAGGGGTAAAGATGGAATCAATGGGGATCATCGCAATAGGCTGATCATTTCGCTTATTTTTGTCTGCGCCCACATATCCTCTGCCTTTGGAGATCGTAAGCTCAATAAATAGCTTACTCTCTGGTCCACCACTTAAAGTGGCAATATGAAGGTCAGGATTAAATATCTCTACATCTGCATCTGTCTTGATATCAGAAGCACGGACAATTCCCTCGCCTTCCACCTCAATATAAGCGGTCTTTGGCTCTAGGCTATCACTATTGACACGAATAGCCAAGTTCTTAAGGTTTAAAATGATTTCTGTCACGTCTTCTTTGACCCCTGGGATTACACTAAATCCATGGAGTACGCCTTCAATTTTAATGTTGCTTACAGCAGCACCAGGTAAAGAGGACAATAGGATTCTCCGAAGAGAATTACCTAAGGTAGTACCATATCCTCTTTCCAAAGGTTCTACAATAAAGCGACCATACATCCTATTTGATGCCATCTCAGCAATTTCAATACGAGGTTTTTCAAACTCAAACACGCATTCAAACCTCCTTCAAGGATTTTGACCCACAGAATATCTGCAGTCATAATAGAGTTATTATTTAGAATACAACTCGACGATGAGCGTTTCGTTAACAGGGATATCGATTTGCTCTCTATTAGGCAATGCTACCACTGTTCCCTTTAAGTTGTCATGATCTGCTGATAACCAGTCTGGCACGATTCTAGATGAAGTTGTTTCAACAATATCTTTGAATCTTTGGAATCCTCTAGATTTTTCTCTTACTTCCACTACATCTCCCACTTTTACTTGGTAAGATGGAATGTTTACTTTTTTGCCATTTACAAGAATATGATTATGACGTACCACTTGTCTAGCTTCTGTTCTAGAACGTCCATATCCTAATCTGTACATTACGTTATCTAGTCTTGTTTCTAATAAGCGAAGGAGAATTTCTCCGGCAATACCAGGTATTCTTTCTGCCTCTGCAAAGTAGTTGCGGAAAGGAGTTTCTAGTACACCGTATATTCTTTTTGCTTTTTGTTTTTCACGAAGCTGAATACCGTATTCAGAAACTTTCTTTCTGCT
>CALKRZ010000051.1 GCA_937989765.1 uncultured Clostridia bacterium
ATGTCTTTCTGCGTTTTAGGTATACCATTTAACGATGCAACTAAATACTCAATAGATGCTACAATCCCCTCTGGTTTTGTGATTTGTTTAGTGATGTGCTGTTTATATTGTGCCCAGATTCTAACTGCTTTATTGATCTGATCCTCTGGGTATTCATTGGTCATATGTTTAAAAATCATTTTCTCCACTACATCTTCTGAAATTTTTATTTTAGTGACTTGATCTTTCTCATTTATTCCTACTTCATCGTATATCCAAGAAATATCATAGGTATTTATCGAGAACTGCACCGCCTGTATATGCAGTGACTTCTGTATACTCCTCAGCATTCTTTGTAGATGTATTCTGCTCCGCTCGGCAATCGCTGCTTCTTTTGGCGTTTTATATCCTAGTGCAACCAACTTTTGCCCGATCCATTTTTTATAGTATTGATCCAGTTGTTTATGAAACCACGTTTCATCCACTGTAACTTTTCTCTGCTCTGGAGGTTTGACTACATTCATTGCCTCCTGCTGTAACTGTTCTAGGGTATAGTACTGTTCTTGTCTGTATCGGATCAGATCTCCTACTTGTCTCTCTAGACGCTCTTGGATCATATACTTTCTTTCTAGACTATCTACTTCTATTCGAAGCTCTTCTGTATCCACAGTAATGCTCCCCATCATCACCTTACTATTTTTCATCCATCTAAAACCCATTTCTCCATTTTCTACTACATACTTCATATCTGTCATTTGATTAAGAATCTTTATGATAGTGGATCTATCTTTATGATCATATATAAGTACGCAGTATTGTAAAAGCTCTTTATCTTCATTAAATACTGACTTTTTCAAAGGAATCCTAATTTGCTCCTTTAATTTTTCTTGTGCAGCTTGTATATGATATGCCTGCTCCTGTTTTAAACAGCACTGCTTATATTTCTTTCCACTGCCGCAGGAACATGGATCATTGCGTCCTATCGTTTTCACATATTTGCCTCCCATCCTGTTCAATAAGGATAGTATCTGCATTTCATTAAAAGATAGTCATAGGCATTAAAAAAAGCTATAGGCATGCCTACAGCTTTTTAAATCTATCTACATTTCAAATTCGTCATCATCTACATACCCCAGCTCATAGTCCCTCGTCCAATTTCTACTTTTGAGCTCTACTGCGGGCTTAGGTTTTCCCCCTTTTTTGTTTTTAGTAATCGTTAGTCCTAGCGTCTTTCTTTTTTCTACTTCGGCTTCTTTATTCAGCTTTTTCATTCTTTCGTACCGATCAAATTCTGTTTCCTTCTTTGACACGAATATTCTCCTCCTATTAATAGTTGAAAAGAAAAATACTATTACATTATTATGCACAAATAGGCATTCTGTCAATGATTTCTATACATCTTATGAAAAATTTTATAAAAAATCACATAAATCATCTGAAAAATTCTTCTTTTACAGCTGGTATAAATACTTCCAATCCTTTTTGACCCTGTATTTCTCCTACAAAACGATATGCTGGCTGTAGATACGTATCAGAACCTTCTTGCTGCGTATGCGCAAACTGATAGTACACAAGTTCTACTTCTTTTATATCAATCATCGTATGATCAGGTACATTAAAAGACATGCTTTGTAATTCTTCAAAAGCCTGGCTAGCTGTTTTAATACGATATACACCTATTTGCTCATATCGTATATCATATAGATTGATTGCCTGTATGACTCCATCATATCCGATTGATGCACTTTTACAATATGAATAATTCTTTTTACCTTCTACTGTATTAATAAAGCAGACGTGATACCTTTTTTCTGATGGAATATGATCTACTGCGATTGTATCATAATGTAGAGGAATGGCTAAGTCTAAAAAAAACTGACAAACCTGCTCTTGGGCTTCTTTTTCTGACATTACAGTCGTTGATCCTTTTTCTGAAACTGCTTTTTTGTATTGAATAAGTCCTTGTTCTTTACTAATAATCAGTGTCTGATCTTGATCTTGTATACTATATTCCTGCACCGCTTCCATGATATCCGTTTTCAAGGCAAATAGACCAGAAAAAAACTCTGCCTCTGTCTTGCTTTGTAACTGGGGCTTGCTACGGTATACTTTCATCTTACTGATTCCACTAGACTTGAGAGAAACATTCAGATCAAATATAACTGTAGAAGCAGGTTTTTCTTCTCTTGTCTCTTTGGGTAAAACCATCTGCCATCCTATGGGCTTTGGAAGAAATGGCTGTTGTAGGGCTGATGCAAATTCTTTATTATAGATTCGGGTTTGCACATTGGCTACGAACAACGTATACTGCATCAGATAAAAAGAAATAGCAAAAATACCTATTATTGCTACAAGTGCTAAAATGGGTCTACTTCTTATCTTTCTAATGGAAGACTGTAAGGACATTTTATAGTCTATAAACTTTCTCTTCCTTTTTTGTTGCATTGTTATTCACCTATCCTTCATCTGATTCCTGTACGCTTTGAATGATCCAAATCCCCTCTTTGCCCTGTAGCCCCGGTTGTATTACTGTAACCAAATATGTTTTTTCTCCATGAATGACTGCATATTTTTGAATACTTTTTTTGTCTTCCATTCGCTCCTCTATTTTTTCAAACACATCATAAAATCGTGAAAATCCATATTTCCCTCCTAATTTCTTTAGCACTTCTTCTGGATCTTTTCTCCAACTTTGTTTTTGTGCATTTTCCTGTAATTTATTGATCGTTTGTTTTGAGATCTCCGTATGCTTTATAGTCTGTATAGGAGAATTTAAATAATTTTTTTTGCTGCTTACATTGGTAATTTTCCAATTATCTTTTTTCATCAACTGAATAACCTTCGTATCTGTACCTGTAACTACTTCAGCTATGGCTACCTGTAAATAACTTCCATCTAACTCTTCAATCAGCTTTATATACGGAACATCTTGGCTAGAATATCCATGACGCTTTGCCTCCACCTGAATTTGTTCAATGATTTCTTTTGCTTCTGGTGCTGATGTATAAATGCCTAGATCCAAAGGCGCTTCTTTGGCTTTTTCCTTTGCTTTAGTAGTGCATCCTATGAATACACATACAATGAGCATCTGTATAATTATTCTTTTTTTCACATTCCCGCATCCTTTTTTACTTAGGAATAGTCAAAAATAACTAGATTGCTTTTAATAAGTTATGGTTTTTCGTATTTCTTATTATATTCAGTATGTGCAAGTACAGGCGTTTTAAACTCCTTGCAAAATTTTCATTTTGCATTAAAAAAATGCCCTTTTCAGGGCACTCTACATATGTTTTTATTGGAGATTTGGTATGCTTGGGGTAGAGATATTACTCAGTGCTTCTCCTGCTTCATTTTGAAGTATGTCTGTTGTAGCCAAGTCTCCTAAAGCTACCATACCTACTAAGCTGCCACGATCTACCACAGGAATACGACGAACTTGATGCTGCGCCATGATTCTTGCAGCCTCATGGACATCTGTATCCGGCGTACAGCTCACGATTTGAGAAGACATTACTTCTTTACAGGAAGTATTTGCATCTTTTTGGTTGGCTACATTACGAATCACAATATCTCGATCTGTAATAATACCTACCACTTGATCCCCTTGCCTAACAGGAACAGAGCCTACATTGGTATCTCTCATGATTTGGGCTGCCTTCAAAATACTTTCATTGGCATCTACAGAAAACACATCTTGGGTCATTACATCTTTTACGTTCATAAAAAAACTCCTTTCACAGATAGAAATAGTATCCTCTTTTATTTTGGACACTTTTTCTTAAAATATGTGAAAGGAGTAAAAAAACAAAATCAGGATCTCTGAAAATATGTTTCTACTATACGAGTGTATTAAATATTAAAACTTTATAAATTTCTCAAATGTTCTTTTAATAAGAGAAATGCCTTGCTCTCGAGTAGTATTCGATTTGGGTAATATATAATTATTGCTTCCCTTAATAATCTCATTATCATTTAAAAATTTTAGACTTTCTACTGCATAACCAGATATATTGGTTTCGTCATGAAAAACTTGTGTAAACTTCGCCTTACTTGTGTCTAACATAGGCATCGCAGCTTTTAGCGTTCGCACAATCATAGAGGTGATCTGTTCTCTTGTAACAGGCGCATTAGGGGCAAATTCATCAGGCTTAGACCCATTTACGATTCCTAACACCAGTTTACAAGTTTTCAAGCAACGTTCTGTAGTCCAAGAAAGGTATTTACTGCATTCTTAATGGCAGCATAAATTTTGCCCTTTTCGAGCTGCTGCATGAAGATGTCAAAAATTAATTCTTGATTCAATCGGTCT
>CALKRZ010000052.1 GCA_937989765.1 uncultured Clostridia bacterium
TTCCCATAGCGAAGGCTAGTAAGACCCCTGGAAGACTACCAGGTTGATAGGTCACGGGTGTAAGTGTGGCAACACATTCAGCTGAGTGATACTAATAGGTCGAGGACTTGACCAAATATTACTTGTACTGTAGAGTACGAGAATTCATCTTGGCGATGAAAATCAGTGTTCAGTTTTCAGGGTATAATATAACGATCCGACATATGTACCCCACTCACTATTGTGGCCTAGTAGCTCAGTTGGTTAGAGCGCCGGCCTGTCACGCCGGAGGTCGAGGGTTCGAGTCCCTTCTGGGTCGCCATTATTATCTAAGAGAAATAATGGCATCATAGTTTTAGATTACAAATAAATATTATCCATAAAAATGGTTAACATATATTTGTCAATACATTTATGCCTTGCGTGTAGTTATGTACATGCCGATGTGGCTCAATTGGCAGAGCAGCTGACTTGTAATCAGCAGGTTATCGGTTCGAGTCCGATCATCGGCTCCATATTTGGAGGGATTCCCGAGTGGCTAAAGGGGGCAGACTGTAAATCTGTTGTCTGAGACTTCGAAGGTTCGAATCCTTCTCCCTCCACCATTTACTATCGCGGAGTAGAGCAGTGGTAGCTCGTCGGGCTCATAACCCGAAGGTCAGAGGTTCAAATCCTCTCTCCGCAACCAATTCATTACAATTACATAAGTTATGTAATCATATATGCCCAGATAGCTCAGTCGGTAGAGCAGAGGACTGAAAATCCTCGTGTCGCTGGTTCGATTCCGGCTCTGGGCACCACGTATGGGTTACTAGCTCAGTTGGTAGAGCACTGGACTTTTAATCCAGTTGTCCCGGGTTCGAGCCCCGGGTGACTCATCAAAAAATCCATAAAGATCATCTTTATGGATTTTTTTTATAGAAAAATAGGAATAATATTTAATAATTATTATAAAATTTCATTTTTTTGGCATACTATGTATATAATATAGTATTTGTTGAAAGGATGATCGTATGAATCAATTACAATACAAAGTATCAGGTTTAGTGAATTCACAAAGTAGAACAAAAGTATTAAATGCCCTAGATCGAGTGGAAGGGGTACAGGAAGTAGCTGTAGACATTGCACGGGGTACTATTGCTGTAGAGTACAATGAACCTGCTAGTCCACAAGAAATTCAAACTTGTATTCAAAATACAGGCTATTATATTGAATGAGAGTGATTGTTTAATATAAGGATAAAAAAACGGATCTCAGAAAAAGTATATTTTTCTGAGATCCTTTTATAAAAAGATATTAATCCTTTTTTTGTGGGCTTAGTTTTTTGTATGCACTGGGGGTGAGACCCGTATATTTTTTGAATACATTAGTAAAATAAGCAGGATTGCAATACTCTAGCAATGTGGAGATTTCTGTGATACTCAACTCACTGAACTCAATAAAATTCTTTGCATGCAAGATCTTTTGGTTCTGGATATATTCAGATAGTGGAACTCCCACAACTTTACGAAAGCGACTGGATAAGTAATCGGGACTGATATTTACAATTTTTGCTAGTTTATCTACACTTAGTTTGGAACAAGGATTTACATGGATGAAGTTGATGATTTTTGATATAGGATACGGATATTCGGTGATTCTTTTTTTAGAAATGAGTTCAATGAAATATTCAGCCATATTATATTCGAATTGCTTTAATTCTTTTTCTTTGTTTAGGTTTTCAATATGTTTAATGAGTACATCGCTTAAATCAAAGGCATCTTCATAGGTGACACCTGCTTCGATGGCTGTTCTTGTAAATAAAGTACAAGAACAAATTAAGGAGTTTTTTATAGATCTTATAGAATTGTTTGACAAAATGGATCTTTCAAGTGAGTTGATTTGATCTAAGGTTTTTAGTGCTTCATCAAGTAAACCAAGTTTTATTTGTTGTAATAATTGCTTCTCATAGAAGTAAGAAGGATGGCTAAAATGCAAATGTAAATTTTTTATTTTTTCTTTTATTAGTGAGTTTTTCACAAGTAAAACCTCCATACATGCAGGATTTATGTAAGAAATTTATATAATAACGGATTATTATAAATTATAACAGAAAAACACAAGTAATTAAAGTAGATAAGTTTTAAAATAGATCTTGAGATAAAATTCCGTTTTTGATAGTAGTATTTTATTTTGATGAAAAGGCTATTATCATTACGAAATTTTAAAAATTTTCATACTTGGAGGGAATAAAATGAAAAAAGTAATTTCTCTAGCATTAGCAGTATCACTGCTAATAACTACTGTTGTATTAACAGGCTGTGGTGGTGCAGGAAAAGGCGGAAAATCAGTTGTTATTTATCAAAACAAGGTTGAGATTGGTGAGCAATTAGCGGCATTTGCAAAGGCTTATGAAGAAGAGACAGGTGTACAAGTTACAGTAAAAACTTCAGGTGGAGATTCTCCATATGCTGAAAACCTTAAAGCAGAGTTTCAATCTGACCGCCAACCAGATATTTTTGTAATTGAAGGTATGGGTGGATATAACACTTGGAAATCAAAACTGGCACCATATGGGGATGATGAGTGGATTAATCTGACTTCCCTTGGATTTAAAGCAGATGGCAAAGTATATGGTTTCCCAGTTGCTGTAGAAGCGTGGGGTATGGCTTATAACAAGAAGATGTTAGAAAAAGCAGGCATAGATCCTTCAACATTAACATCCCAAGCAGCTTACAAAGCAGCCTTTGAAAAAATTGATAGCATGAAAGACGATTTAGGGATTGATTCTGTTGTAGCAATGGCAGCAGGTCCTGATATGCGTTGGGTAACAGGTCTTCATAATTTCAATGGATACTTGTCTGCCGGATTACCTTATGGCGATACAACTGTTCTTGATAAGCTTAATAATGGTGAAGCAGATATGGATCGTTTGACTCAATATGCAGATTGGGTAGAGTTATTATTTAAGTATGCAGATAAAAAAGTACTTCTTACTGGAAATTATGATTCGCAAGTTGGGCAGTTTGCAACTCAAAAAGCTGTATTTGTACATCAAGGAAACTGGATTGATCCTTGGTTAATGGAACATGGTGTAGACTTTGAAATGGGATTTGCACCCCATGCATCAGTACATGGTGAGCACAATGCGATATTTATCGGTGCTCCATCCTACTATGTAATAAATAATGAAAGTAAAAATCAAGAAGAAGCAAGAGCATTCTTGAATTATATGGCAACAAATCCAAAGGGTCATGAATACATGGTAAAAGAAGCAAAAATGATTCCGGCGTTTACAAATGTAAAATTAATTCCAGAAGCTCCTTTATCAGCAGATGTGAGTAGTTGGGTAGCTAAAGAGAATGCAGCATATACTTGGTTGCAAAATGACATGCCAGATGGATTTGGAATGGGAACTATTGCACCGCTTTATGAAAGTTATGCAAAAGGCGATATTGATAAGGCTGAATTTATTAAACAGTTAGCTACAAAAATTGATGATATCAAGTAAAGTTGCCATTAAAGTATTATAGTGATAAAAAGGGTGTGAGTATGACTGACACCCTTTTTGTATAATCGTTAAGCATAATATGATTTATATCTAGAAAGTGCTAAGATAGATCGACAGCATATTTTAGATATAAATGAATATGGAAGAAGAATAGTAGTGACTCTGGGTCACTAAGCTAGGAGATGACAGATTATGAAAAAGAAAGTAAAAGATAAGATAGTATTCTGGTCGTTTTTGGCTCCAGCTTTGCTTTGCTTTGGTATTGTGGTAATCATACCTTTTTTTATGGGGGTATATTACTCTATGACTGATTGGACAGCTATTGCAGGGATAAAACCAAATTGGGTAGGTCTTGATAATTATGTATCAATGTTAGGAAATAGAGCATTTAATTATTCATTTATTCGAACATTTGTTTTTAGTCTATTTAGTGTTCTATCTATTAATATTATAGCACTGTCATTGGCGATCTTAGTTACTAGAGAAATCAAATTCAAGAATTTTTTTCGTGCTGGTTTTTTTGTACCCAATCTAATTGGAGGTCTCGTACTTGGATACATATGGCAGTTTATTTTCAAAAGTGTAGTTCCTTCTATCGGAGGGGTGCTAGGAATTAAAGCATTAGAAGATATAATGATTTTAGCAGAACCAAATTTGGCATTATTTGGGCTCATAGTAGCCTTTAGTTGGCAATATGCGGGATATATCATGATGATTTATGTAGCTGCATTGTTGAATGTACCTCAAGAATTGATTGAGGCCAGTGAAATTGATGGTGCAAACTTCTGGGAAAGATTTAAAAACATCACTATTCCTATGATTGCACAGGCAATAACTATTACCTCATTCTTAACTCTTGTGACTTCATTTAAGCAATATGATATCATTGTAGCGCTAACCAATGGTGGACCTGTGGACATTTTTAAAGGTGAAATCGTGAATTCTACAGAACTGCTAGCTGTTCATATTTATAATGTGGCCTTTAAATATAATAATATGGCAGAAGGCCAAGCTAGAGCTATTGTTTTCTTTATAGTATTAACCGTAGTATCTATGATTCAAGTAAATATGAACAAGAAGAAGGAGGTGGAAATGTGATGTTTACTAGTAAAAAAACAATTAACATCATTTTAACAGTATTAACATTTTTGATTTTCTTAGTGACCATATTTCCATTTATTGTCGTGATTATAAACTCTTCAAAAGCTTCTTTGGAAATTGTTATGGACCCGATTGCTTTGCCGAAAAACTGGATACAGTTGTTTAAAAATATTGCAGAAATATGGAGTAAACCAAGCATCCGTTATTCATCAAGTGTGCTCTCCTCTGTTATCATTACAGTAGGGTCTTTGACACTGATCACTATTTTTTCTTCAATGGCAGCTTGGGTATTGGTTCGTACAAAATCAGCGGCATCCACAATTATCTTTTTGCTTTTCTTAAGTGGACTCATCATACCGTTCCAAGTAGTTATGTTCCCTTTAGTTGCTTTTTTTAGAATGATTGGTGGTGTTATAGGGATTCCGATGTTACGAACATATCACGGTATGATAATTGCATATATTGGTTTTGGAGCACCACTTTCCATATTCATGTTTCATGGATTTATCAAATCCATACCGCTAGAACTTGAAGAAGCTGCTACCATTGATGGTTGTTCAAAGCCACAGATTTTCTTTAAGATTATTATGCCTATTTTGAAACCAATTTTTGTTACAGTTATTATTTTAAATGGCATTTGGATTTGGAATGACTACTTATTACCTGCATTAGTACTAGGTGTAGGTCAACAAATTCAGACAATTCCTCTAGCCATTGCAGCATTCGCTGGTTCGTTTGTGAAGAAATGGGATCTTATTATGACAGCAGTGCTTATGGCAGCTATGCCTATTATCATTGCTTTCCTATTTGCTCAAAAGCACATTATTAAAGGTATGGTTGCTGGTTCGATTAAGTAAAAAAATTAAAAAATATCTTGACAAGAGGACGCACAATGAATATAATATGAATATAAAATTAAATACAGTAGAAATGCAAAGGTGTATTTCGATTGACGAAGAGGTCTATTTGTCCATAAGGGCATAGTAGGCCTTTTTTTATTTTTAATAAACAAGTAAAGTCATTAGATAATCAATGTTTTACAAAGTAAGGACGGTATAGTTTTTTTGATTTTAAAGATGATCCTCTTATACTTTTTGATAGTTATAGAGGTTAAAAATACACTACATGATTGAATATAAAAATAGAAATGAATATAGGGAGGTTTTATTATGGATTTAACACAGATCACAACAGCAATTGATACAGTATGGGTGTTGATCGCAACTTGTTTGGTATTTTTTATGCAGGCAGGATTTGCTATGGTAGAAACAGGATTTACCAGAGCAAAAAATGCAGGAAATATCATTATGAAGAATTTAATGGATTTTGCGATTGGATCATTGATATTCTGGATACTTGGTTTTGGACTGATGTTTGGAACAGATTTGGGAGGATTTATCGGTATGCCTGATCTATTTAGTAGAGGTAGTTTTGAACACCTTGGTCTTGGCATTCCCAAAGAAGCATTTTTAATTTTTCAAACAGTTTTTTGTGCAACAGCTGCTACGATTGTATCTGGTGCTATGGCAGAAAGAACAAAATTTATTTCTTACTGTATATATAGCTTTATTATTAGTGCTCTCATTTACCCTATTGCAGGACACTGGATATGGGGTGGAGGTTGGCTTGCAGAATTAGGCTTTCTTGATTTTGCAGGGTCTACAGTAGTACACTCAGTAGGTGGATGGTCTGCTCTAGTTGGAGCCTCAATTATTGGTCCTAGAATCGGAAAGTACGGAAAAAATGGAAAAGTACATGCAATTCCAGGGCATAGTCTTACATTAGGCGCATTAGGGGTATTTATCTTATGGTTTGGATGGTTTGGTTTTAATCCGGGATCTACTTTATCAGGTATGGATGCAAGCAGTATTTCTCATATTTTTGTGACTACAAATTTGGCAGGAGCAATGGCAGCACTTGTAACGATGGTGATCACATGGATCAAGTACAAAAAACCAGATGTAAGTATGACATTAAATGGTGCATTGGGTGGATTGGTGGCTATTACGGCAGGATGTAATGTAGTAACTCCAGCAGGTGCTGTATTGATCGGAGCAGTTGCAGGGTTTATAATTGTATATGGTATAGAGTTTGTTGAAAAAATGATTAAAGTGGATGATCCTGTTGGGGCTATAGGGGTACACGGGCTGTGTGGATCTATAGGAACGATTATGGTCGGTATGTTTGCGGCCAAAGGAGATGCACTAGGATTATTTTATGGAGGAGGAATGGGTCTTTTAGGCATACAATTCTTAGGTGTAGCGGCTGTAGCAGCATGGACGATTACTACCACATTTATTATGTTTAAAACGATCAAAGCAACAATTGGTCTTCGAGTAAGTAAAGAAGAAGAAGAAAGAGGATTGGATTTTGAAGAACATGGCATAGAAAATAGTTATGCAGATTTTCAAAGTGTGCATGTAAATATATAATGGATAGGGGGATTTGATATGAGTGTAAAGATGACTAAGATTGATATTATTACAAGACAGGGAAAGTTTGAAGACTTAAAAGAAGCACTAGGAAAAATAGGTATTACGGGAATGACGGTATCTCAAGTATTAGGTTGCGGCATGCAGAAAGGTTTAACAGAATATTATAGGGGCGTACCTGTAGAGGTAAATCTCCTCCCAAAAGTCAGAATAGAGGTCGTGGTATGTGAAATACCGGTAGATCTGGTAGTAGAGACAGCTCAAAAGGTTCTTCGCACAGGCAAGATCGGGGATGGGAAGATATTTGTATATGAGGTAGCCAATGTAATCAAAATTCGTACGGGTGAACAAGGAAGAGATGCCCTACAGGATCATGAATAATATAGTGTTTTCACAGATTAGTAAAGGCGCACCTATTAGGAGCGCCTTTTTCGTACATATTGGAGTTCATCTTTTGAACAATTGCCAGAGGCATAACGAGCTTTTTCATAAATGCTAGTCAATGTTTGTAAGTCTTCAGTACATTCTATGTGGATCCGCTTACATATTTCCTGCGGTGTATCTTGAGAGTGCATGAAGATGCCTGTACGAATGTGCTGTTGGATCTTTTTCTTATAGATTTTACGAATATGTTCATTAATAGAGAGCAGGGATGTAAGTGAAAAAGGGCTAAATATAGGTTTTAATGTAGTTTTACTTTTAGTGTTTGTCTGAAAAAAAGGAAAATCAAAATCTTTTTGTTCATTAGAGGGAGTAGAGTTATGAAATCTTTTATAAGTCATATACCCCACATAAGCAAGAATGACCAAAATAATGATAAAGGCTATAAGCACTAGACCATGGGTAATATACCAGTCTAACTCTTCTAGAAAGATAATTTCTTGCGTTTTTTCTACATATTCGATGAGATCATCCATAGCATTGACTGAATTTTCCTCTACTGGAGGAGTTGGAAGGCTAAAATTACGATAGGAATAAAATCTTCGGTTTAAAATAAATCGTAGAATTCTTTTTATACTATTTCCACCCCAGCGTAAGACGGCAGATAGTCCTCTTGTGATGCCTAATCTAGGTGTTAAATAGATAAAAAATAAAATACTTAGGATAAATCCAAAGGTTACATTTCTATTAAATTTTTTGATAGGCGCAATCATTTCTTGGCTGTTTGGATGAATCCAATCAAGCATTTCACCCATCTTTATAAGGTGAAGATAAGCTACAAAGGCGAGGGCTACAAGAAGAGCAGGAATAGAGATAAAAGATTGTAAGAAGGGTAGTTCAAAATATACTGAGATAAAGTAACACAGCAAAAGAATTCCTTCCCCAAAGAACAAATGCTCCCATCCAAAAAAGTTATTGATAGTAGCAAATCGTTTTTGTACTGAAATAATTGATGTGATGGAAAGGAAAGCTATGTAGACTACTTTTTCAACTAGAGGTCCTGCTATGAAAAAAAATACAGTGATAAGAAATATATGCCCTAAGACTAATAGAGAGATATATTTGCTTTTATTTCTGATAACTTGCATTAGAATCACAGGAATCACAAGCAGTAATCCTTTGTAAACGGCAAAAGGATGTTTGGTTACATAATATAAAATAATCGTAAAGGGAGGATAAAAAACTAGAAAAAAGATGATATCTTCTAATAGATTCATATAAAAACTTTTTGACGGAGTAAAGTCAATAGGCGTTTCCATATTCATCCACCTCCCATAGTAGCGCATCCGGTATCTGTTCTAGAAGGATCTGTTGATTCGGTTTTTTGGGTATGATCCACTGAACAGTAAAGCCCATTGATCTTGCTTTTAGGACTTCTTCTTCTAGATGAAGTTCATGATAATGGGATACTAAAAACCATAAAGGTTCTGTGGACTGCAGAGGTATTTCTTCTTGTAAAATCTCAGTGAAATCTCTGACAGGTAGGGTAGTATCAATAAGCGCTAAGTTTTCATAGAAAGTTTGTATATGCTCTGGATGGCTACCACAAGGAATGTGGATCTCTTCTTTTGTAGAAGTATCCAAACCATTGGTGATAAGTCCTACAGGAATACCCTGATCCATATAATAGGTAGCCAAAGAAGCAGCAATGCGGATACTTTCTTCTTGAAATTCATCTAACTCCCATAAATTTTCCTGCTGTAGATTTAATAAAATCATGATTTCCTGAGAAGCAGTATAGTCATGGATATTTACCTTTAAATGCCCTGTTTTTGCGGTCGCTTTCCAGTTTACCGTTTTTAGGCTATCATAAGAGACATATTCTCTTATCCCCCCAAATTCAAAGGGGTCTTCTATAATAAATCTTCTCGTCAATATTTCCCCCATCATTTTTTGAAAAGGGACAAGGAGTTGATCTATAGGTAGAAGCTTAGGGTATACGTATAAATAAGTAAGGCTAGAGGTGTTATGTAGCAGCTTATTAAAACCCAGAAGATCTCCACTAAAGAGCTGTAGATCTTTTATGACATAAAAACCTCGCTTGCGGCAGGTGATAGGTAGGGTTTTCACGATTTTTTGATAGAATAAGACGGAAAATAAATCATATCGGTAGTAATGATCACTCGTAGGCACGGAAGCCTGATCGTGAAATAGAAGGTTGTTAGATACTTGGAATTTTATACTTAACCACAACAGGGGCATCCATTTTTGATTACGGATAATTTCCTTTAAGGCTACCTGATCTCCTTCAAATACTCCATTTTTTTCAAAGGCTAGATCTACAGATAGGTGATCGAGCCATTTTTTTGCATATAGATAGCCCTGTAGTAGGCAGAGTGCTAACACTACGAAAAGAATCGAGATAATCTGCATAGGCATTCTCCTTTATTGGAGCTTAGTATGTAGGATTTGAAATAGTATCTAATAGGACAAATACTATTTAGGCATCAAATATTCCATTTTTCTGTGGGAACGGGAACAGACTGAAGTATTTCTGTGAGTATGGATGTAGCGGCATCGGTTCGACCTCGGCCTCTGAGGAGTATTCGATGACCAAATACAGGGAGTACTAACTTTTTCACATCATCAGGGGTGACAAAATCTCGCCCTTGTAAAGCGGCATATACTTGAGAGGTTCGTAAAAGTGCCAAACTTCCTCTAGGACTCACACCGAGGGAGATGGATTCATGATTTCTTGTTTTTTTGATAAGCTCTAACATATAAGTTTGGATCACTTCATGAACAAAAACATCGTGGAAGCTATTTTGAGCTGCAATCAACTCTTCATCAGAACAAACAGAAGATAGTTCTTCAAAAGGATTATGATGGATAAATCGTTTAAGAATAGCCATACCCTCTTGTGTGGAAGGATAGCCCATCTGGATTTTAATCAAAAAGCGGTCTAACTGCGCTTCAGGTAACGGAAAAGTGCCTTGTGTTTCTATAGGATTTTGGGTTGCAATGACAAAGAAGGGTGTAGTGAGCATATGCGTTTCACCGTCTATGGTTACTTGTTTTTCTTCCATACATTCAAGCAAGCTAGACTGTGTACGGGGAGTAGCTCGATTGATTTCATCCGCGAGTAAGATATTTGTAAAAATAGGGCCTGCGCGAAATATAAACTCTCCCAACTTTTGGTTGTAGTAATGAATGCCTGTTAAGTCAGAGGGAAGCAAATCAGGAGTGAATTGAATCCTTTTAAAATCTGCGCCAAAAGATCTTGCCACACATTTGGCGAGCATGGTCTTTCCCGTTCCTGGAACATCTTCTAGGAGCACATGGCCTCCTGCAATGATAGAAGTCAAAAGCAGGTCAATGATCTCTGATTTACCGATGATCACTTTTTCAATATTTTGTTTTACTTTTTGTCCTAGTTGTTGAATATGTGTAAGACGCATGAAAACCCTTCTCTCATAATAAAATGGGATATCTGAAAAAATGTGTGATAAGGCAAATATTTTTCAGATATCCAAAATGCTTATGCATCTTATTTTAAATAATACGGCGATGAATGTCAATGAACCACAAGAAAGCGCGCAAAAAGACGCACGCACTTGTGAACTAGGAAAGTTTGGTCCCTTGTGAGCAAGACGAGCTTTCCTAGTTCATAAAAAAAACCACCAAAGAAGGTGGTTTTAAGGTAATATATTTACTCAGGTGTAGTATTATTCATCATATCTTTCGTTGTATATTTATTTGGAGCTGTTTTGTAGGGATTTTCATGGGTAGCATTTACCGTTGCATGTAGGTCTTCTGCTTCTTTGGACTGAACCAACTCACCTTTTACATGATTTGTATCAGGTCTACCTTTTTTTTCATGAGACATGTAAAAACCTCCTCTATTGAGTTAGGCAACTGAAAATAAATAACTTTGCAAAAATGCTGAGGATATTTTGTGTCAGACAAAGAAGCAGGTTCCGTTGCTAGAGGTGCTCGCTACTATAGTAGCGCTCGCTACTATAGTAGCGCTATCATCGGGTTCTGCTGACGCAGTATGACGCAAAATAGACCAGCAGATTGCAAAGTTATTTTTTTGAGGTTGCCTTAATGATAGAAGCTATCTTTTCATGTTACAGATAGTTCCTATATAGTAGGATGATACAATGACCAAAAAATATGAGGGAAATTTTTTCTAAAGAATATTTTTTATTTCTCATACAGTAGAAAGCTGTTATACTGAAACAGAAAATAATGGATCTATGCAAAATAACAAAGCTTTGCTTTAGATTTTGGAATTTATATGCCTCAGGGTGAAATGGAGCGGACTATGAGAAAAGCACCATTGTATGAAGCACTACAAAAATATTGCAAGAAAGATATATATCCTTTTCATATGCCTGGACATAAACAGGGGAGAGGATTAGTATTACCTCATTTATTACAGATGGATCTAACAGAACTGGAAGGTCTTGATAATCTTCACCATTCCACGGAGGTCATTCGAGAAGCCCAAGTGCTAGCAGCCAAAACCTTTGGATCAGAGGAGACATATTTTTTGGTGAATGGATCTACGGCAGGGATTATGGCTGCTATATTAACAGTCTGCAACCCTGGAGATGTGCTTATTACAGCAAGAAATTGTCATCGTGCGGTATACAATGGCATGATCATGAGTGGGAGTGAACCTGTATATATATTGCCAGAGATGATACAGCCATATGGATTAGTAGGGGGTATAACCCCGGCTACAGTTAAAAAAGCTTTAGATCAATATCCTATGGCCAAGGCAGTGATCATCACCAGTCCTACATATGAAGGATTTACATCTCATATAGAAGAGATCGTTACCATAGCGCACGAAAGAAATTGTATAGTCATTGTAGATGAGGCACATGGAGCTCATTTCAGATTTTCTGAAGAATTTCCTAAGTCAGCGCTTGAAGCAGGGGCTGACCTAGTGATCCAAAGTATACATAAAACGTTGCCATCTCTCACCCAAAGTGCCATGCTCCATGTACAGGGAGACAAAGTATGTCGGGATCGATTGCAGCAAATGTTATCTATGGTGCAGACGACTAGCCCATCCTATCTGCTTATGGCTGGACTGGATGTATGTAGAGCCATGCTGGATGAGTGTGGAGAGGAAATGTTTGCCCAATATGTAAAAAAACTCAGTAGATTCCGTGGTGATTTGGAGAATACACAAGTGTGTAAGCTTTTGGGACGAGAGCTTGTCAAACAGTATGGGATCTATGAAGTAGATATTTCTAAACTGGTCTTATATATACATTCTACCGTATCAGGAGTTTCTATAGATCGAATGCTTCGACAGCAGTATGGTATTCAAATGGAGATGAGCAGTTTTCATCATCTGATAGGCATTACATCTGTAGCAGATGAGGAGCAAGGGTTTGAGCGACTTCGTAGAGCCATAAAAGAACTCGACAAAAGCCTGCCAGTATACAAGTCTCAAAAACCATTTCAAACATATAATATGCCTATGCCTACATGCAAGGTAACGCCTAGAGAAGCACAATTTTCTAGTAAAAAATCTATAAAACTTTCTCAAAGTGAGAAGCAAACAGTAGGTGAATTTGTTATTCCTTATCCACCAGGGATTCCACTGCTTTGTCCAGGAGAAGAAATTACCCGGGAAATAATTGTCGAAATACAAGCATATAAGTCAGCAGGAATTAAAGTCGTGGGGATGAAGGATCCGATAGGGGAGACAATACAGGTATTAGAAAGACTTTATGCCTAAGATCAAATTTGCACGAAGATTACAAAGAAAACGCATAAAAAATACAGATACTTGTGAATAAAAAAAGTTTATTTGCACACGCGCAAGAAGAACTGTGTAAGTGAATAAAAAATTCCCCGACTTATGTCGGGGACAGTATAATGAGGATGAGGTATGGAACCAAGGATGGTATCCAATGGGTATATGAAGAAGGATTGATAGGTCCTTCACTATTATAGTATGTCCGTTGGGTACAATAGGTGTATAAGGATAAAAATATTTATTCTAAGGCAAAGATATAAAAATGTCGATATAATTTTTAAGATTAGCGCAAATTTATCAAAAATAGAGTAATTGCCACAAGATATATTTTAAGTTTTACTGTCCTTTGACTATATGATATAATCATAGAAATAGGGATCTCAGAAAAAGTATAAGGTATCGGTTATTTTTGCAGGTACCTAAATCCATAACAAGGAGCATCACACCATGGCAGGACTATTTATTACCTTAGAGGGTTCCGATGGATCAGGGAAAACAACGCAGATCTATTTGCTAGAACAGTATTTGACGCAGATAGGATATGAAGTCATTGTAACAAGAGAGCCCGGGGGTACTTGTATCAGTGAGAAAATCAGGAGTATCATATTAGATGTGGACAATAGAGAGATGGCGGATGTCACAGAAGCACTTCTGTATGCGGCGTCCAGAGCGCAGCATGTAGAACAGCTTGTAAAACCTGCACTGCTTTCTGGTAAAGTTGTGATCAGTGATCGATTTGTGGATTCCAGTGTAGTATATCAAGGAATCGGGCGAGGATTGGGTATAGACCAGATCGAAGAGATCAATGCCTATGCGATAGGAAAAGTAAAACCAGACATTACATTTTTGATGGATTTAGATCCAGCAGTGGGTATTGAGAGGAAAACAAATCAGACTTCATTAGATCGACTAGAAAAAGAAAAGCTTGAATTCCATTATAGTGTGTATGAGGGTTATAAAAAACTGCAAATAAGACATCCAGAGCGTATAAAGCGAGTGGATGCTACAAAATCTAAGGAAGAGGTACATAGGCAGATCCTTGGATATTTGCATATACTACTTCAAAGGGGGAATGAACATGAAGCTAGTTATGGCGATCATTCATGATGAAGATGCACACCGTTTGATAGAGGCTTTAAATGAAAAAGGATTTAGTGTTACCAAATTGGCCAGTACGGGTGGATTTCTACGGGCGGGCAATACCACTGTTTTTGTAGGGGTAGAAAAAGATCGAGTTCAGCTTGTAATGGATGTGATAGAAAAGGAATGCAAAAGCAGAAAACAAATGACAGCTGCCAACACACCCCATATGAATGCGGCAGAAGGATATATTCCATATCCTATTGAAGTAACAGTAGGTGGCGCTACGATTTTTGTAGTAGATGTAGAACAATTCAAAAAACTATAAGATAAAGAGTAAATCAAGCTGCAAGGCTGCGATAGGGGGCTAAGAGGTGAGTATGAAAATAAATGAAGTCCAAATGCCACAAATTCAAGAGGTCACTGCGCCAAAGGAAAAGAAAGTAGAAGGAGATTTTTCTTTTACATTAAATAAGCTGGATGCAGAAGGCCTCCAAGAGCGCCTTGGTAAGCTGATTAATGAAATTACGGTACAGGGCAAGAAATTAGCTGACCATATGGATGTCAAAGATATGAAGCAGTACCGCCGATTGGTGTCTGATTTTATTAATGAAGTAGTAAGTCATTCTCATAAGTTTTCTAGAGAAAACTTTCTGGATCGACGAGGACGGCACAGAGTATATGGGATTGTGAAATTAGTAAATAAAGACTTAGATGACTTAGCCCAGGAATTGATCAAAAAGGAAAAAGATCACTTAAAGATTCTAGGGAATGTAGATGAGATCAGAGGATTGCTGTTAGATATTATTACGTGAAATACTGCTGTTTTCAGCGGTATTTTCATTATGTGGAAATGAAGGTCATACAGTATGTATACATTTGAGAAAATCATAGGTCATAAGAATGTGATCAATAATCTTCAAAATTCTATTGCCTATGGCAAAGTATCTCACGCCTATATTATCGATGGCCCCAAGGGAGCAGGAAAGAGACTTTTGGCCAATACTTTTGCCAAAACCCTACAGTGTATACAGGGAGGAACTACTCCTTGCAATCAATGTATTTCCTGCCATGCCTATGATTCTGGCAATCATCCTGATATACTCTTTGTCAAAGCGACGAAAACAAAAAGCTTGGGTGTAGATGATGTACGTGAGCAAATTGGGCAAAATATAGACATCAAGCCTTATCAGTACCCTTATAAGATTTATATTGTACAAGATGCAGATACCATGACGGTGCAGGCTCAAAATGCGCTGTTAAAAACGATAGAAGAACCCCCTTCTTATGGGATTTTTTTACTACTTTCAACCAATTTTAATAGATTTCTGCCTACGATCCTTTCAAGATGTGTGCTTTTGAGCGCAAAACCTCTACCACTAGGGCAGGTAAAGCAGTATCTTCAACAGGAATTAGATATTTCCTCAGAGAAATCAGATTTATATGGAGCTTTTTCTCAAGGGAATATTGGGAGGGCTAGAGAGATTGCTACATCGGAAGAATTCTTAGATATGCGTCAAAAAGTGATTGAATGGGCTGTAGAGCTATCTAAACGGGATGTAGTGGATGCCATAGGCGGGGTAAAGGATTTTGAAATATATAAAGAAAAGGCGCAGGAAGTATTGGATATTTTATATACATGGTATAGAGATCTATTGGTAGTGAAACAATTAGAGACAAGTACGTCTTTGATTCATAAAGACAGGGCAGAGCTCCTTGTACAAGAAGCAAAGCAAATTTCTTTTGATAAGCTGACTAAATATTTGGATGCAGTACAGGAAACAAAAGATCAACTTCGACATAATGCCAATTTTCAATTGGCTTTAGAAGTAATGGTACTTACGCTAAAGGAGAGTTAATATGGCTAAAGTTGTGGGTATACGATTTAAAAAAGCAGGAAAAATTTATTATTTTGATCCAGATAACTTAGAAATGCAGGTAGGAGATCATGCCATCGTAGAAACAGCAAGAGGAGTAGAATACGGGAGTGTAGTTATTGCAAATAGGGAAGTAGAAGAAGGTCTAATCGTACAACCCTTAAAAAAAGTGATTCGTGCAGCAACAGAGGACGATACACAGCAGGAAGGTATTAATAAGGAAAAAGAAAAAGAGGCTTTCCAAATTTGTGTGGACAAGATCAAGGATCATAAATTGGATATGAAGCTTATTGATGTAGAAGTAACTTTTGATAATAACAAAATGATTTTTTATTTTACAGCAGAGGGCCGCGTAGATTTTAGGGAATTGGTAAAGGATCTGGCATCTATATTCCGTACCAGAATAGAGCTTCGTCAGATTGGTGTTCGAGATGAAGCCAAGATGTTAAATGGGATCGGGATCTGTGGAAGGCCGTTATGCTGCGCTACCTTTTTGGGAGAATTTCAGCCTGTGTCTATAAAAATGGCGAAGGAACAAAACTTGTCTTTAAATCCTACAAAGATCTCAGGAATTTGTGGTAGATTATTTTGCTGTCTAAAATACGAAGAAGAAACGTACGAAGAGTTAAATAAGAATTTGCCAGATGTGGGATCACATGTAAAGACGCCGGATGGTATGGGAGAAGTCATCTCTGTAAATATTATCAGGCAGTTGGTTCGAGCATTAGTTAAAAAGAAAGATTCTGATGAAAAAGAAGTGAAGATATATTCAGCAGGTGAACTGGAAATCTTAATGCCTAAAAAACGAAAAGATGAAGATGACATTATTATAAAATTACCTAAAGGTAAAGTAGATGAAGAGTATGAAGTAAAGATTTTGAAAGAAAAGTTCAAAAATGAATAAGGTAGAGCTTAAACCCAATGAACGATTGGATGATTTACATAGAAATCATTATAAGATTATTCAAGATCCAGCACGGTTCTGCTTTGGTATGGATGCAGTACTTTTGACTGGATTTACTCAGGTAAAGCCAGGAGAAGAAGTGATCGATCTGGGCACTGGCACGGGGGTGATCCCTATCTTATTGGCGGCAAAATCTCAGGGCAAACGATTTATCGGTCTGGAGATTCAGGTGGACAGTGCAGAAATGGCAGCCCGTAGTGTACAGTTTAATCAACTAGAGCATAGGGTACAAATCCATAATGGCGATATAAAAGATATAGAGACCCTATATAAGGCAAGTAGTTTTCAGGTAGTGACATCGAATCCACCTTATATGAATGAAGGGGGAGGACTAGTGAACCCTTATGATGCGAAGGCCATCGCTCGCCATGAAGTATTATGTACGCTAGAAGATGTAATAAAAGGAGCTGCTCGACTTTTGCAAGTAGGAGGGCGTTTTTATATGGTTCATCGGCCCCATCGCTTAGTAGATATAGTATTAGTACTCCGTCAATATAAGCTAGAACCCAAAAGGATGCGGTTGGTGTATCCATATGTCTATAAAGAGCCGAATATGGTACTGATCGAAGCAGTAAAGAACGGGAAGCCCATGATCAAGATGGAGAAGCCATTGATTATCTATAAAGAAGATGGCACATATACAGAAGAAGTATATGATATATATAATAAATAGAGGATGCCTATGGATATAGTCCGTAAGGCAAATATATATATCTTACAACAACTGCAAAATCGCGCTTGTGCAAAGGGAATATGTAGTCGGAAGTTTTGGACGCGCTCTTTTGTTGCAGTTGTTTCCAGATATATATATTTGCCTTACTAGTGTATTGGTATTCGGATGTATGAAAAAGCTGTGGTAAGACAAAAAACACATCTTACAACAACTGCAAAATCGCGTTTGTACTGTAGGGATTATAAATAAGTTTGGTTAAGGGGCATTATGATGGCAGGAATATTATATCTTTGTGCAACACCGATCGGTAATTTGGAGGATATTACGTTGAGGGCGCTTAGGATTCTCCGAGAGGTAGATGTGATCGCGGCTGAGGATACAAGACATACAAGAAAGCTTCTTACTCACTTTGAGATTCCTACGCCTACGACGAGTTATCATGAGCATAATAAGACTTTCAAAGGGCCTATGCTGATAGAGCAGATGTTGGATGGCAAAAGTATTGCCTTGGTTACAGATGCTGGAACACCTGGAATATCTGATCCGGGGGAAGATTTAGTTAGGCTAGCGCATGAAAGTGGAATTACAGTTACCGCAGCGCCAGGATCTGCGGCAGTGATTATGGGATTGATTATTTCAGGTCTTTCTACGAGAAGATTTGTTTTTGAGGCATTTTTGCCCATGGATAAAAAAGAACGCAAGCAGGTGCTAAAAGAACTGGAGAAGGAAACCAGAACGATTGTGCTGTATGAAGCCCCGCATCGTTTGAAGGAAACGCTCGAAAGTCTATATCAACATATGGGCAATCGCCACATAGCTATCACAAGAGAACTAACCAAAAAGCATGAAGAAGTGCGAAGTATGATGCTAGAAGAAGCAGTACAGTATTATAAGGAACATGAACCAAGAGGTGAATTTGTGCTAGTGATCCAAGGAGTCTCTCGTGAAATCCTAAAAGAAGAAGAGATTGCCACATGGGAAGAGATGCACATTGAAGAACATATGAATATATATCTAAAGCAGGGTATGGCAGAAAAAGAAGCGATGAAACAGGTGGCAAAAGATCGAGGGGTTAGTAAAAGAGAGATATATGCATATTTATATAAAAAGGACAAGTGAAATCGACTTGTCCTTTTTTGTTGAAACTCTTCGGTATAAATGATAGACTAATAGAGAAAGAATTTTATGTAATTTGAAAATATATCATGAGTGGCAAGCCCATTAGGATGAAAATATGGATCTCAGAAAAAGTATGTGGTAAGGCAAATATATAAATCTAGAAGCAGCTGCAAAATCGCGCTTGTGTAAAGGGTAAGTTTACTTGAAATCTGGGACGCGCTCCTTTGTTGCAGTTGTTTCCAGATTTATATATTTGCCTTACCACCACATACTTTTTCTGAGATGCGAAAATATAAGATCGGGGGAGAAGCATGAAGAAGAAGCATGCAGTTTTATGGATTTTGTTCTTGGGTATATGTATATGGGCCATGGGCACAACCTATGATTCTAGGGTGTGGAGCCCTTTTGATACTAATTTTAGTCTTCATCATCCTTTTGCAGTCACCAAAGATGCAAAAGGGATGATCTACGTCATCGATCAATCGAAAACTCGGATTGTAATCTTTTCTAAGGACGGGACAGTGCAGAAGGTGATTCGAGGGGGACGTAAGGAGCAAGGAACTTTTTTTTATGCTTCTGAAGTATATGTAGCAGAGGATGGGTTTATCTATGTAATTAACGTCATCAACTCCATGGAGCGGTATGCGGTAGATGCAGAAGAAATCCTGCGGTATACCCCCGATGGTAAGTATGATAAAGTCATATGGACAAAGGAGTATCTCCCAGAAGACAGCCCAGCTCGTTGGGGTAGATTAACTGGTATTTCTGTAGAAGGGGATCGTCTTTATGTATATTACATATACCCTCACGGAGTGGATCGTCTAGGGATCGCTATGAGGGACGGAGTAGCAGAAAAAGAACCTGTTTTTTCGGAAGCATACAGTGGAATCCAGATCAAATATATAACTCCTCTGCACGATCAAGTATTTGCCTATACCACCAAAAATGGAGAAGTATATAAGGTCCAAGGCGGTCAACAATCTCTTCTATATAATGGGTATTGGAAAAGCACAGAGGTATCATCTGTACCTTGGCATATTGCCATGTTAAAAGACGGAACAGTATTCTTCAGCGATCTAAGTACTAGGAACATCTATCAGACAGGCCCAGACAACAAGATTACGGAATATATCTCAGGATCAGACTATGAAAAACTGAATCTATCCCCTTCAAAAAAAGCCATTAAACATATACAGGGATTTGATGATGGTACGGGGTTTGTCATCTTAGGAGAGACTGTTATTTACAAAGAACATCACCAATTTTACACCTATAGAAATAATCTCCGGATGAATGGGATGGAAATAATCCAAAGAATAGGATTTTGGAGTTTTGCCATAGGCGCATTGGTGTGTCTATTTATCCTCCTCCGTGGAATCTATAAATATCAGTTTAATCGACGCATTCCTTTAATGCTGAAACAAATATTGATTTATATCCCGCTTGTCATGGGAGTTTTGGTTTTTACCAGCTGGTATTTACAGCGGGATTATGCTCAAAGGTTAGAAAAAGAAATGGAGCACAAATTAAACATCTTGATGAATTTTGCCCCAAAGCAAATAGATGGAGACTTAGTAGAGACATTAAAAGATCCTCAGGATTATATGAATGAAAACTACAGAACAGTTCGCGCTAGTCTGCTTGAAATCCTAAAAAATAATCAGGAAGAATGGAGTGCACCTTTTTATATTCTTCTCCAGAGAAAGATCGATGACTGGCAGTATATTATGATGGATTATGATGATTCTGCTTGTATTTACTGGCCTTATCAGTACAATACCCAGACAACATATGTAGAGGATGTGGTAGCAGGGAAATACCTAAGCACATTGGAACAAGATCAAGAGGGGATGTGGCTGTATGGGACAGCACCGCTGTATAACTCCAAAGGACAAGTTGTAGCTTTGGTAGAAATCGGTGCAGATATGTATAACTACACATACTATAATAAACAGCTTATGCGCCGTATGATCCGTGTCATGAGTTTGCTTACCCTATGTACTACCCTGGTGATCGTCATGGTGTCATACTTTATGATCAGGGCCCTGCATAATCTGACAAAAGGAGTGCAGCACATTGCAAATGGTTCATGGGACACCCAAGTAAAGATTCAAACAAAGGATGAAATTCAAGACCTTGGAGAAGGCTTTAACAGGATGTCAGAATATATAAGAGATTATTTGATGAAGATATCAGAAATGAATAAGACATATTTTAAATTTGTACCCCATCAGTTTATGGAATATTTAGGAAAAGAAAATATTACAGAAATTAAACTGGGGGATCAAGTGCAGAGAAATATGAGTGTTATGTTTACGGATATCCGTTCATTTACATCCAATAGTGAGACAATGACACCAAAGGAAAATTTTGAGTTTGTCAATCGATTTCTAAGCCTAGCAAGCCCTGAGATCAGGCTGCACTCTGGTTTTATTGACAAGTATATAGGGGATGCCATCATGGCCTTATTTCCTAATCCAGATGATGCTGTAGATGCAGCAATCGAGATGTACCGTAAAACATGTGTAAATAAAGATTCTCGTTTGATGATTGGAAGAGAACCTATTCGAATTGGCATTGGTATTTTTACAGGGCCTGTTATTTTAGGAATCGTGGGGGAAGAAGAAAGAATGTCATCCACCGTCATCTCAGATAGTGTAAATATTGCATCACGATTAGAGTCTCTCACAAAGATGTACCATGCCAGCATTATTATCAGCAAAAGCACTTTGAATCTCATGAAAGCACCAGAAAAATATAAGTACCGTTTTTTGGGGTATGTACAAGTTGTGGGGAAAAATGAAGCAGTTGGGCTGTTTGAAATACTAAATTGTTACGACGAAGCAATTCTTTCTCTCAAATTGGCGACTAAAGAAGCTTTTGAATCAGCCATCAAGGCGTACCATAAAGGGAACTATAGTCAAGCAGAAATATGGTTTGATGAAGTGCTAGAGATGGATCCAGAGGATAAAGCAGCCCAAATGTATATCGATATGTGTAGAACCGCGCTAGTGGATAATGATAAAGCAGGAAGAATGTTTATTATGGATAAAAAATAGTGATAGGGTATGCCAAAAAAGGTATGATTACAATAGGAGGCCTTTGTAGTTTCTCACAGTATACAGGTTCTAACTTTCATAAAAAGGACTCCAAGTGGAGTCCTTTTTGTATTATCTCATACCCATAGGAGAGGTTATATCGCTCATTCCTTGTTGTAATTGAGATTTGATTTGATTTATGACTTGATCATCAGCTGTAGGTGCTGGGTTATAATACCCTTTTTGTTCTGCTACTTGATACAGCTGGTATTGGAATTTTTCATCGCCATCTCTCATTTGTTGGAAAGTCTGACGTAAGTTTTGATTGGAGCATTCGCTGATCGCTCTGGCATAGCTAGCCATACTGGCTTTTGCCATGGACAAAATATCATTGACCATTTCTTTTTCTTGCATTTGTTGTGTAGTTGTTTGCATAATGATATGTACCTCCTTTTCTTTTTTTTACATGAATGTTAATAATTTTTGTGAACTGGTTTGAGCGGATTGAGATGCTTGTTGGAACATCTGTTTTACTTGTTGATCTTGGCATCTTTCAGCGTATTCATTCAGTTTTTTGACCATCATTTGATGTCCGCCAATCATTTCGCGAAGGGTGTTGAGTTCCATTTGGTTTAAGTGAGACATAGGGGGTGCTCCTTTCTTTTACTAGAGTTTTTGGGGTATAACATCTCATAGGCGAAGTTTTTTAGATTATGATTGTTTAAATACAGAGATAAATATTGATCTTGCCTATGAGATTACATTTCATATTATGTATTGGTTGCAATAAAAATATGCATAATTAAAAAAGTTATGATTGGAAAACAGTAAGAAAATATTCCCAAGTTATTTTGCATCTTGGCAAGAAACCAACCAGAGATATCAGCAGATGGGAGATGTAAATATGAAAGAAAGCCGTAGAAAAAGAAAAAAATTTAGAAGTTGGTTCTTAGGAATTGTAGTGTTAATGCCTGTAATCATAGGGATTTCTATTATAATGATGACTAAATCACATAGTCCTAAAGTTCCAAAAAAGATAATGACAGACCCTTCTAATGTGCATAT